>CABVRS010000188.1 GCA_902500745.1 uncultured Nitrospira sp. | reverse complement strand
CGCCTCGTGGCCGAAGATTATTTGGTCAGTCTGGCGACGAACCGCTACTCCGTGCCCTATCGCTTCATCGGCCAGCGCGTCGAGGTGCAACGGCGGGGGGATACGGTCCACATCTTTCACCGGGATCACGAGATCGCGACGCACGCGGTGCTCCCCGGCCAGCATCAATTCCGGATTCTGCCCGAGCATGGCCCGGGAGCCATCGCCCGGACGACTCGCCAACGCCGCTCAACCATCAGTGACGCGGGCTCCGTCACGCGGTCGCTGCCAGAGGTCGAAGTACGGGATCTGGCCTGCTACGAAGCGCTCTGCGGGTGCGCAACAGCACAGGAGGTGGGGTCATGAACGCCGCCCAACTGGAACGGCTTCGTGACCACCTCACGCGCCTGCGGCTCGTGAAGAGCCGGGAGCGGCTGGAGGCGCTCTTACAGGAGGCGGCCGCCAAGGAGTTGTCGTATGCGGACTTCCTCGATCACGTGCTCGGTGAAGAAGTCGCCTCCAAAGCGGCCCAGAACATCACGATGCGTACGAATCTCGCCCGGTTTCCGTTTGTGAAGAGTCTGGAGGTCTTCGACTTCAACTACCAGCCCTCCCTGGATAAGAAGCAGCTGCAGCAGGTCGCCACCTGCCACTTCATCGAGCACGGCGAGAATGTCGTGCTGCTCGGGCCCCCGGGGGTCGGGAAGAGCCACTTAGCCATTGGGCTGGGACTCAAAGCGATTGCGCAGGGCTACCGGGTGTTGTTTACGACGGCGGCGGCCATGATCGCCATCCTCACCCGAGCGCTGACGGAGAATCGATTGGAGGACAAGCTGAAACTCTACACCATCCCACGCTTGTTGATCATCGATGAAATTGGTTATCTGCCGATGGACCGGACCGGAGCCAATGTGTTTTTCCAGCTCATCTCGCGCCGCTACGAGAAGGGCCCGATGATTCTCACGAGTAATCAGAGCTTCGGTGCCTGGGGCGAAGTGTTTGGGGACCGGGTCCTGGCGACCGCGATTCTGGATCGGGTGCTCCATCATGCGATCACCATCAATATCCGAGGCCATTCCTATCGGCTCAAGGAGAAACTGAAAGCGGGGCTTGTCCGAATGGAGGAAACGGCGGCGACCACTTAACCCGGGTGGGGAATTTTTGATGACCCGAGCTGGGGAGATTTGGATGACCCTTGACA
>CABVRS010000187.1 GCA_902500745.1 uncultured Nitrospira sp. | reverse complement strand
TGACCTTCCCCCTTTTATTACACCAACGCTGAGGAAGTTGCCTCCTGTGTCAGCTGGGCCCTGGTTTGATAGTTGGTGATGAACTCCTGGGGTGTCACATCCCCAATGGTGCTGTGTGTCCGTTCCTCGTTATATTCCCGCCGCCACGCTTCAATGACCATCTGCGCTTCCTGCAGGGTGAGAAACCAATGCTCGTTGAGGCACTCATCCCGAAACTTGCCATTAAAGCTCTCAATAAAGGCGTTCTGCATCGGCTTCCCCGGCTGAATAAAGTGCAGATGGACGCCATGCTGAGCTGCCCATGCATCCAATGCGGTTCCCGCGAATTCGGGGCCGTTATCTACGATCAGGGTCTCTGGCAGCGGGCGAGTGAGGAACACTCGATCGAGAATCCGACAGACCCGGGCTCCGTCGAGCGACACATCCACCTCAATCACCGGCACCTCCTTGGAACACGGATCGGTCATTGTCAAACATTTGTACCGTCGCCCGGTCATCAAGCGATCATGCACAAAATCCAGAGCATAACAGCGTCCTGGCTGCGTGGGCTTCGGCAAGGTGACTCGTGGCACCGCTGCGGCTTTCTTCCGTCGTCGCCGTCGAAGCGAGAGCCCCTCATCGCGATAATAGAGCCGTTCGACCTTCTTATGGTTCACAACCCATCCCTCTCGGCGCAACCGCACATAAATCCGAGGACAGCCGTACCGCCGCTTGGCCTCGGCAATCTCGCGGATCCGCGCCTGTAGCACCGTATCCTCCTGCCGCCGACTGTGATACCGCAGTGTATTCCGATCCAATGCGAGCAACCGACAGACCCGGCGTTGACTGAGCCCAAAGCGCTCGGTGCTCCACTGAGCCGCCGCTCGCTTCGCCTTGGGCCCTACCAGTTTTTTGCGTTAATGGCTTTCAGCGCTTGGATGTCCAGCGCTTGCTCCGCCACCATCTGTTTCAACCGTCGGTTTTCGTCCTCCAATTGGCGGAGCTTCTTCACATCGCTGACTTCCAGGCCCGCGTACTTCGCCCGCCATTTATAGAACGTGGGATCCGAAATGCCGTGCTTTCGGCACAGCTCCTGGACTCCGATCCCAGCCTCAGCCTCCTTCAACACCGCGATGATCTGCTCCTCGGTATGCCGTTTGCGCCTCATGGCCCCCTCCTGTGGGGCCCATCTCACCACAGACAAACTGCCAAGCCAATGGTCTAATTTCCGGGGGGAAGGTCA
>CABVRS010000186.1 GCA_902500745.1 uncultured Nitrospira sp. | reverse complement strand
CACTGTTGTCCAAAACAGATTATGACGTTGGATCGTCCGACGGTGTAGGGTGTAGGTGAATCGCCAAACCCACCCGCACCCAGCCGAAGGAGACCCAACGTGAAAGCATCATGCAGCATGTTCAGCCAAATACTCAAGCTCATTCCGCGCACCGACTTCGAGCGCATGGTCAAGGAGACGGGAGCGGAATATCGCAGCAAGGGGTTGTCGAGTTGGAGCCAGTTTGTCGGCATGCTGTTCTGCCAGTTGGGCCGCGCCCACTCCCTGCGAGAGATCGAAGGTGGGCTGAAGAGTTGTGAGGGCAAACTCGCCCACTTGGGTATCGAAGCGCCGGCGCGCTCGTCGCTGTCCTACGCCAACGGTCATCGTCCGTGGGAACTGTTCGAGAAGGTCTTCTATGGCCTGTTCGAGACGGTGGCTGCCAAGGCGGTGGGCAAGAAGAAGTTCCGTTTCAAGAACAAGCTGGTCAGCCTCGACTCGACCGTCATCGATCTATGCCTGTCCATGTATGACTGGGCGAAGTTCCGCACCACCAAGGGCGCGGTCAAGCTGCATCTGGTACTCGACCACGACGGCTACTTGCCGTGCTTCGGCATCATCACTGATGGCAAGGTGGCGGACGTCAAGGCCGCCCACCAAATGCACTTCGCGCCCGACACCATCGTTGTCGATGACCGGGGCTACAACGACTATCGCCTGTTCGCCAAATGGACGGACGCCGGCGTCTATTTCGTCACCCGCATGAAGGACAATACGCTGTTCGAGGTGGTCGAAGAACGCCCCGTGCCGCAGCACCGGAACATCATCAAGGATCAGACCGTCCGCTTGACCGGAACAGGTGCCCAGGATAAGTGTCCGCATCTTCTGCGTCGGGTCGAGGCGATCCGCGAGGACACCGGCGGCACCCTCGTCTTCATTACCAATCATCGCGCTCTCGGCGCCAGCACCATCGCCGCGATCTACAAGGATCGCTGGCAGATCGAATTGTTCTTCAAGGCGATCAAACAGAATCTGAAGATCAAGACCTTCGTCGGCACCTCCGCGAATGCGGTCAAAACGCAGATTTGGACGGCATTGATCTCGATGCTGCTCTTGCGGTATTTGCAACTGTCCTCCCAGTTCGGCTGGAGCTTGTCCAACCTCGTTGCGCTCCTGCGTATGAATCTCTTCACCCATCGTGATCTGATGGCTTGGCTCGACCAGCCATTCACCACGCCGCCCGATCCTCAAGGCAACCCACAGGCCATTCTGGCCTTCGCTTGATCTTGGACAGCATACGGAGGCACAATCTTGAAAATCCGTCCTCAACCATCCGGTACCCGCATCAGATCAAGGCGCTGTCCGAGTGGTTTCGGCTATCTTGGACAGCAGTG
>CABVRS010000185.1 GCA_902500745.1 uncultured Nitrospira sp. | reverse complement strand
AGATGAGATAGGTGTAGCCTAAGTGGCTGTCTGTAGAAATCGATGAACCTACCATTTTCATGCCATCGAGTATTCGGACATTTGTAGTGTAATATACGAGGATAATACGTATAAGTGGCACAGGGCTGAATGGCCCTGGCAAGTTCATGATCTCTAACGCAAAGGTGCTGCTCTTAATTTTTGATTTTGACCTGCCCCTCAAACGAGTGCGGATCCTATGATTGGTGCGGATCGGCCGGAACTGTGCATAACTCAAATTCGTGCTTCTACAACTGCAGGGGGTAGGTCGCTAGGGTCTGGACTATTGCCACAACCATTATCAATGGTGCGCAGGATTCTGGAGCACCTAGATTCCTCTGTTGAGAGTAATGAAATGCCTGCGTAACTCAACGGTCCCTACAATTAGAGCCTCTTAATCGCCTGTAAAAACGCGGCCTGAGTTTCCGCGAGGCTTATCGGCACGAATATGGAAGTCGTAGAGAGGAGGGTATCACTGGTATCGGCCTTCAGTACGGTCTGAGATGGCTTTCCTGCGCGTTTTGATCCCGAACGGCCCGCCCCATTAATGAGGCGGGCCAACGCCAACCGCTTGAAGTGGCGGCTGCGTTGATACGGGGGAAGCCGAACTAGCCACCGAAACAGTCGCATATCGTCCGCTGACTTCTCCGAGAAATAAACTGTGACTCTAGGCATGCGAGGCCTTCTGTGCAGACGCGTCCCCCTGTGGAATATCGTCAGCCCCCTGATCCTGCGCGCGTGTCTGATCTTTACTGGTGAGGCGGATGTATTCCAGGTAGCCGGCGGCATTGGTGAACTGACTCTCCGGCAGAATCGTATAGTCGTCTCTGAAGTGGCCGAGATAGGAAGCGAGCAGAGCTGATCCGCCCCCACAGTAAAGCAAGTGATCGATGCCTGGTGCACCTTCCTTCCACAGTCGTGTCATCTCGTTGTGGAGCCTGGTAGCCAACGGCCGCACATAATGCTGAACCAGCGCCTCTAAGGCTTGCCGCTCGACCACACCCCCTTTAATCTTGATCGGCTTGTCCTCGCGCAACGCCCAGTCCACCTCGTAGGCATCGATCGGTCGTTGATGTTGGGAAGACAACTTCTGGGCCACTTGTGTATACACCTGTCCAACCCCCAACACGACCCCCGCCGATTCGTGGTTCAAGTACTGTCCATCGGAGAAACAAATGAGTTCCGTTGTGCGGCTGCCGATATCGACTAAGGCCACCCGTCCTTGCGCGAGTGCGGAGTTGGTGCTGATCGCGAGGCACAGCGCGCCGAATCCTTGAGGTAAGACGGCCACGGCGGGAGCTTTGAGCGCCTTCCGGAAGACGTCGCTAATTTGGTGCTGGGCCCTCTGAGAGCCGAA
>CABVRS010000184.1 GCA_902500745.1 uncultured Nitrospira sp. | reverse complement strand
GGAGTTATATTGAAGTCCGTTGAATTTTGAATGAGGGGCTCCTGCCGTGGAATACTCTACGGGCACACAGGAAAGGAGCCACTGATGAGGCGGGAGACAAGACAGCGGAAACAGGCGTTGGCAGGATTGCGAGCGATGACGGGGGAAGACCGAATGCTGGGGACCCTGGTCCGTGTCATTCACTCCGGGAAACAAGCGTTGGATGCGGTGATGCTAGAGATGGGGCGGATGGTGGGTGAGAGTATCATGCTGATGGAGCGGGAGGAGATCGCGGGACCGGACTATCATCCGACGGACTCTGCTCTTCAAAAGTGGGCGCATGAGGACGGCTCGATCTTCCTGGGAGACCAGAAGGTCAAGGTGACGCGCCCCCGCTTGCGGCACGTGACGCAGGGAGAGCTGACCCTGCAGTCCTATGCCCGGATGCGTGCGCCGGGGGCATTTTCGGAGGAACTGTTGGCAAAGATTCTCCGAGGCGTGTCGGCACAGCGCTACGCGGACACCGTGATCGAAGCCGCCGGGGCGTTCGGGGTGTCCTCCTCCACGGTCTCACGCAAGCTCGTGGAGCTGACGGCCGCAAAGCTGAAGGCATTTCAAGAACGCTCGCTGGCCGACTGCACACCATTTGCGGTGTTCCTCGACACGATCCACCGGAGCGGCGAGGCCTTTCTCGTCGCGTTGGGCGTCGACATGAGTGGCCAGAAGATGGCTCTGGGATTTTGGCAAGGCTCTTCCGAGAATCACGAGCTCTGCGCCTCCCTGTTCAGCGATCTGGAGCGGCGCGGCTTGGCGCTTACTCGGCGGATCCTCTTCGTGACGGACGGCGGGAGCGGCTTGCGCAAGGCGCTGCGGGAGCGCTTTGGCAAGAAGTTGGTACATCAACGCTGTGCCATTCACAAGAGCCGGAACCTGCAGCGGCATCTAGCCAAACCGTATCGGACTGAGGCGCATCGGCGGCTCATGCTGGCTTTGGAGCAAACCAGTTACGCCGACGCCAGACGGATGCTGCTGGAGCTGGAGGCGTGGCTGCGGACCAAGAACGAGTCGGCGGCCGATTCGCTTCGGGAAGCGTTCGAGGAGCTGTTGACAGTGCACCGCCTCAAGGTCCCCGCCTTGCTCCGCAAGACGCTGCTGTCGACCAACCCGATCGAGAGCATGTTCGCCCTGGTCCGGCACAGTGAGCGGAATATCAAGCGTTCACGAGGGAGCGCGATGCTCCAACGGTGGCTAGGGACAGTGTTGCTCTACTGCGAGCAGCAGTTCAAGCGCGTGAAAGGCTTTGCAGGGATTGCGCAGGTCCTGGCGACCATTGAGGCGGAGCAGGTGGAGCCGCAGTCCGCTTCGACAAAGAAGGCGGCGTGAAACAACCATGGAAGCCACTCAGAAAATTTCAACGGACATCTGGACAATTCC
>CABVRS010000183.1 GCA_902500745.1 uncultured Nitrospira sp. | reverse complement strand
TACTGTACGTTGGTCACCGGTGCATCGGTCTTGGTGCAAAGTAGTCTGAAATTATTCCGGCACGAATATGAAGATCATATTCGGCTGCAGCGGTGTCCCTATCAGGAGGCACCGGTTGGAATCGTCGCTCATTCGTAGGAACGATTATGCCACGGGTGACTTTCCTCCATTCAAATGGGCGAAGCGGAGACGTAGACCAGAACATTTCGCTCCTTGATGCGGCAAAGAAAGTGGGTTTTCAGTTGAACCACGACTGTGGAGGAAATGCCTCCTGCACGACCTGCCGCGTCGAGGTTCAGGTCGGGTACGAGCATCTTTCGGAGATCGATTTCGACGAGCAAGACCTGCTGGATCGGGAAGCGTTGACAGAAGCGCACCATCGACTGGCTTGCCAGGCCCGTGTGCTGGGCGATGTCATCGTGCGTGTCCCGGAAGTCAAATGGGAGAATCAAAGAACCACGGCGACAGAAGCAGGGTTGATATTCGAGAGAGAGGTGTTAGACTAACATTCTAGCTAACTCGCGAGTGCGGGGTAGGCCGATCCATAGAGGAGGACGACAATGGTTACCATTACGTCAGTGGCGGAGCAGAAGATTAAGGAGTTGATGGCCGAGGAAAAAGATGTGGTCGGGTTGCGAGTCTACGTGCGCGGCGGTGGGTGCCATGGCTATCAGTACGGAATGGCATTTGAATCCAAAATGGCTGAAGACGATACCATTATAGAAAAAGGCGATGTGAAGCTCATCATGGATTCACAAAGCGCTCCCTTGCTGCAGGGCGCCGAAGTCGATTACGTGGACAGCGTACAAGGCTCGGGCTTCTCGATCAAGAATCCTCAGGCCAAAACGACGTGTGGCTGCGGCAGCTCGTTTAGCGCGTAAGCGTCGCGACGGGAATGTCGGAGCACATGCCGACACGGCACCTCCAGGCTGGGGCCTTTAGACTTCGAGCGGCCCCAGCTGTTTTTTTCACTCCAAGAGATACCAACTCATATGCCGCAGGTACATGTGACCAAGCGCTATCGCTTTTGCGCTGCCCATAGGCTTCATACCGATCAGCTCTCGACCGAAGAGAATTGGACGGCGTTTGGAAAATGTAATAACGCGAACGGTCACGGACATAACTATGTGGTGCTGGTCACCGTCGAGAGTGGAACGGCCATGGGTGGGTGCGATTTGGGCCGGCTCGACCAGGTGGTTCGCGAGAACATTGTCGAGCGCTTCGATCATTTCGACCTCAATTGTGATCCTGCCTTTGCCAATCTCACGACGACGGGAGAGAACCTCGTCAAAGTGATCTGGGATATCTTGGAGCCGATCCTGCCATCCGGCGGTCTACACAAGGTCGGTGTGATCGAGACGAGAGACAATTATTTTGAGTATGCGGGCGTCACCTCAACGCGAAGGGGAACGGAGTGAGGAAGCAACGGAAGAGAGAAAA
>CABVRS010000182.1 GCA_902500745.1 uncultured Nitrospira sp. | reverse complement strand
CATCGGGGAGTGTACTAGGACCCATCAAGGCAAGTCAAGGTCATCACAAGTCAGTAGTTTTATTGACATGCCGTAAACCTTCGGATATGGTGCATTTCAAGTGCTCGGACCCTGACAAGGCACACACGCAAGGAGGACGGACGGTCACGTGCGAAAATCGCCCTGGGTGCTTCTCATGTTTGTGCTGATCGGCGGCCTGCTGGGCGGAATCCTTGGAGAGATCCTCCACGTCATGGCGCCTCAAGGGACCATCCAAAGCATTTTCTCGACTCATTTCATGCCGGGCATTAACCCACCCCTCACCATCGACCTGGTCTTGCTTACGCTCGTACTTGGCTTCAGCATTAAGATCAACATGCTGAGCATCCTCGGGATGTTTATCGGCATCTACCTCTACAAACACGTTTAAGATTTCGCATCCAACGCGTGAAGCCGCAAGGATCGAATCTGATTGCGCAATTCAGCGGCCCGTTCGAAGGCCAGCTCTTTGGCGGCCGCTTTCATCTCACCCTCCAGCCGTTCGATGACTTGATCCATTGACTCAGCCCCCCCATAGGACTCCATCGATTCGGCTGCGAGATCCAGCTGTACATAGTCCTTCTCGGCCACCGCATACTCAAGGGACGGGATATCCTTTGTGATTCCGACCGGAGTAATTCCATGCAGTCGGTTATACTCAGCTTGAATTCCCCGGCGACGGTTTGTTTCTTCCATCGCCTGTTTCATCGAGTCCGTCACGAAATCTCCGTAGAAGATCACCCGTCCTTCGAGATGGCGTGCCGCTCGACCTGCCGTTTGGATCAGCGCGCGGTACGACCGTAGATAGCCTTCTTTATCGGCGTCGAGAATCGCCACAAGGCTGACTTCGGGGAGGTCCAACCCTTCGCGCAACAAATTGATCCCGACCAACACATCAAAGATCCCGCGCCGGAGATCGCGCACAATTTCGGCCCGTTCCAGCGTCTTAATATCGGAGTGCAAATAGCGCACTTTGATGCCCAGGTCGTGATAATACTCCGTCAAATCTTCTGCCATCCGTTTCGTAAGCGTCGTAACCAGCACCCTCCCGCCCTTGGCAACTTCCGAACGAACCTGACCAAGCAGATGATCGACCTGTCCCTTCGCCGGCACCACATCTATCGGTGGATCCATAAGACCGGTTGGGCGAACAATCTGTTCTATGACGTCAGTACCAGCATGATTCAACTCATAGGTGCCGGGCGTGGCGGATACGTACACCACTTGATTGAGACAGCTTTCGAATTCGACAAACTTCAGGGGACGGTTGTCGACTGCCGACGGCAATCTGAACCCGTACTCCACCAGAGTCCGTTTCCTGGAATAGTCGCCCTCGTACATCCCCCCGACCTGGGGAACGGTCGCGTGCGACTCATCGACGATCAGCAGAAAATCTTTCGGAAAATAATCGAGCAACGTGGGAGGCGCCTCGCCGGGCATCCGCCCGCTGAGATGGCGTGAGTAATTCTCAATCCCATGGCAATAGCCCATCGCTCGGATCATTTCGAGGTCAAATTTGGTGCGCTGCTGGATTCGTTGGGCCTCCACCAGTCGTCCTGCCTTCCTGAAATACTCCACTCGTTCATCGAGCTCCTCCTCAATGCCGGTAATGGCCCGCTCATAGCGATCGGGAGCGATGAGATAATGGGTATTCGGGTAGATCGCGACCTTAGGAAGCTTGCCGAGCGATTTCCCTGTGAGAGGGTCGATTTCGTGAATCGCATCGACGACATCGCCGAACAGCTCGATGCGTACCGACTTCGCCTCCGACGACGCAGGGAAAATTTCGATGACATCGCCGCG
>CABVRS010000181.1 GCA_902500745.1 uncultured Nitrospira sp. | reverse complement strand
TGGGTGCGACATGAAGTCGCATGTGTGATTGTCCGGCGGGTACCATCCGACCGGACCTGCCGTCCCATCGGCAGTTCCCTACGAGGTACGGCAATTCGGCAACGATTTGTCAAAAAGCCCTCGGACAATGTAACCCGCCGTCATCAGACGGGTACCGAAGCCGCGAGGAGTTCGGTATTTCTGCCAGCATCGAGGCGGATCGGGCCTAGGGAGAGTGGTATGGTCAGCAGATGCAAACCTCTGTAAGTATCGTGAACCAGCAAGGGTCAAAGATGCTATCAGGCTCTGTTGCGGCAGGAACGGGTGCTCCATTCTCACCCGTCATGGGCATGAAGGCCGCCGGTATATGAAGAGGGACCTAACCCACACGATGTCACGCATGCGGAACATGGTAAGTCCGTATTGCTCCCCTTGCGGGGAAGCGAGGCCGCGAGGTCGAGCGATGGCAATGCGGATAGGGGATGGAGGAGCAAGCGAATGCCTCGTTGTAATGGCGGGGATACGGGTTGAAACATCACTCGACGCGAAAGCGGGCAGACTTCCTCTTGGTTGTTCGTCACGAGAGAGGGTGGCAAATCGGCCTAACGGGATCAGCAGATGACGGCGCAAGCTGGTGCAATCCTGAACACGTGTTCAGCATGGGACGTCATTGATTGGCGGAGCATCGAGCACAATGTTCGTCGACTCCAAACGCGTATCGTGAAGGCGGTGCAACAAGGAAGATGGAACAAGGTGAGATCCTTGCAACATCTCCTTACGCACTCGGCAAGCGGCAAGCTACTCGCCGTGCGTCGGGTGACAGAGAACGACGGCAAGAAAACGCCCGGAGTAGATGGTGAACTCTGGGACGCCTCAGATAAAAAGCTGCAAGGTGTGGCGTCGCTAACGTCGAGGGGCTATCACCCTCTGCCGCTGCGACGCGTTTACATCCCAAAGGCGAACGGGAAACTCCGGCCTCTTGGGATTCCGACGATGCGCGACCGGGCGATGCAGGCGCTGTATCTGCTGGGCCTTGACCCTATCTCGGAGTCCACGGCGGACGGCGGATCCTACGGGTTCCGACGAGGAAGGAGTTGTGCTGACGCAATACAGCGTTGTTTCACGAACGTCAGACTGCGAACTCCGAACTGGATACTCGAAGGCGACATCAAGGGATGCTTCGATAACATCAGTCACAAGTGGCTACTCGAGAACGTTCGAATGAACGCATCGATTCTCCGCAAGTGGCTGGAGTGCGGCTACCTTGAAAAGCAGGTGTTCTTTGACACGCTCGCGGGCACGCCGCAGGGCGGAATCATATCGCCGACGTTGGCCAACATCGCGCTAGACGGACTGGAGCGTCGTCTCGGGGAGCACTTCCCGAGAAGAGGTGAAGGCTCGACTCGCGGTAAAGCCGCGCAGGTACATCTGATCCGATACGCGGATGACTTCGTCATCACCGGCAACTCAGAAGAAGTGCTGAGAACGCAGGTGCAGCCGTTGGTCGAAGCTTTCCTGAAGGAACGTGGCCTGGTCCTTTCCCCGGAAAAGACTCGTATCACGCACTTAGGGCAAGGCTTCGATTTCCTTGGCCAGAATGTCCGGCGTTATCCGAACGGGAAGGTAATGATCAAACCCGCCAAGAAAAGCGTCGCGTGCGTTCTTGCTCACGTGAAGCAGATCGTCAGGGAGCACAGCAATCGGTCGGCACATATGCTGATTATGCGGTTAAACCCGGTGATTCGCGGATGGGCCAACTACCACCGACATGTCGTTTCCAAACGCATCTTCGCAAAGCTCGATGCTGCGATATTCTGGATGCTATGGCGATGGGCGCGAGCCCGTCACCCCCGCAAGGGACGCAAATGGATAAAGCGGAAGTATTTCGAGCGCGTGAGGTCCCGCGATTGGTGGTTCTTTGGTGAAAACTCGGATATGGAGCCGCAGTTCGCCCATCTTCGTTTGTTTCATGCTGCTTCTGTGCGCATCGTAAGGCATACCTTAGTTCGATCAGGATTAAATCCCTACGACCCGGTTTGGGCGCCATACCTCGCCGAGCGTGCTAGTCGTCGTCGTGCACCCGCCGTGCTCATCCCTTGAGCATTTGCAACGACTTGAGCCGTGTGAGCTGGAAACTCTCACGCACGGTTCTTAGAGGGGGGATCAACGGCGACGTTGGTCCCCTACTCGAC
>CABVRS010000180.1 GCA_902500745.1 uncultured Nitrospira sp. | reverse complement strand
GCCTCCGCTTCAACCGCGAACTTCGCTTCCGGTCCGTATTTGTCATGTAGGGGAACCTTGCCTTGGTATGTTCTCTTCTTTGCCATGAGTGCTCCTTTCTACGGGATAGATGGATTCTGACTCTCTGTGAAACGCTCCGTACGGCACAGGTTGATGCGCCGCTCCTTCCGCCATGCTTACTGTGGTTCTGCCTTTCCCGGATGAGCTGATACCTTGTTCCTGCCGACAAGGACATACAGCGTCGTCACCGCGAGTATGCTGCCCAGTACCAGCGGGACAGCCCAGAGTTGCCACCAGGGCGCATTGGGCGACGTGGCATAGGGACGTGGCCACGCGATATTGACGAACTCAAACACCGACCAGAGAAACGCTGCCATATTGATCAGTAATCCCCACGAGCCCAGTTTCAGTTGACCTAACGAGGGGTCCCAGCGACCTGTGAGCCTGGTGTAGAGCCCAACCCCCGTGGTCATCGCAAACATGGCGTACAAGCCGCCCGTCCCGAATGCCAGCACCGTCGCGACTGCTTCATCATTGAGGCCAAAGAGCAAGCCAAGCGTGGCCAGCAGCACCGTGAACAGCACGGCATTCCGCGGTGCGCCGGCAGTGGTCACTCGACTGAGGACTGCCGGCATACTACCTTCGCGCGCCATGGAAAATACGATCCGGGAGGTGTACTGGACCATAGATGACCCGCAAGCCAAGAACGCAACCATGACGATGGCTAGAAACGGAGTCTCTGCCCAGGCGCCAAAGTTGGCGACGATCACCGGTGTGACAGGATCGGAGGCGGCACTCGTCTGCTCTAGAGCATCACGGTTAAAGCTCAGGGTCAGAGCGGCGGAGTTGAAGAGCACGACGCTTCCCACCATGCAGAGAGAGAAAAAGATCGCACGCGGCACCATCCGCTTGGGGTCGTGCGTTTCCTCGGCGATGGTTGAGCAGGCATCAAAGCCGATAAAGGCCCAGCCAGAAATAGCGAGCGCCGCGAGAAACGCCGCTGTCTGGCTGGGTGCGGTGCCTGTCCCTAGATGGGCAAACAGTTCGGAGAAATCATGCTGCCGAAAAAAGAAGAACAGCAACAGCGCAACGCCGAACGAGCCGACGATTTCTGCATAGACCCCCAAGGAGATGAGGAACTTAAAGACCGAGACGTGGACGAGATTGAGGGCGGTGCAAACCAGCAGAAACACCGCGCCCCAAATGACCAGCGTCACTCCCGTCCCACTTGTAGATCCAAAGAATATCGCCAGCCAGACCCCGCCAGTGTAGGCGGTCGTGGTCAGCATCGCAATCGTGGAGCTGACATAGATGGCCCCGGCGTACGTGCCGGTGGTGGCCCCTCCGAGCTGCCTGGCCCATTTGTATGCGCCTCCCGCGATCGGAATCTGCGAGGACAACTCCGCATACACCGTGGCGACTAACAACTGCATCACCAGACAGAGTGCCAGCGCCGGGAACCAACCGCCACCTGTCACAACCGTCTGCACACCGATAATGGCATAGAGTCCCGCCACCGGTGAGACGGTTGCGAAGCCGATGGTTAGGCTGTTCCAGAGACTGAGGCTGCGGCGGAGCGTCTCGGAAGAATGCGGAGCGGGGGCCGGAGGAACCGTACCGGAGCTTTCGTGACTTACCATGACAGACCTCTCTGCCTAGGTCGTAGGTCAGGTTGATCCGGCATGACAAGAACTATGCGATGGAGATGCATAACAAAGCCTCCTGCAGGAAGGTTAAATTCCCAAAAGGCCATGTACCTCAGTACATGATCTCCCGGGTTTTTATCCCTCCGTGGAGCCCCGTTATGCGAGGCCGAAAACTCTTGGACCAGACACTCCCTGACAGAAAGAGGAAGCCGGAACCCTAGTTTTCCTTTTGGAACAATTTTCAAGAATCCTATTGCCTTGCCATACCAAAGTCAAGTTCCTAGATGCACCCCGCATTCTCACTGGTAGCTTCGTATCTGTCGCTTTTCCTTGATTGACTTTTTTTGCACCTGGCGAGTAGGGTCCATTTGAAAAATAGTTCATGTGAGGGAGGGAATCCGATGCAGATTCAGGTCAATACCGATAATCATATCCATGGACGTGAAGAGATCGTCGCGCTTGTTGAAACCAGTGTCGAGGGAGCAGTTGGGCGATTTCGTGATCGGATTACTCGAGTCGAAGCGCATCTCAGCGACACCAACAGCCACAAGACCAAGGGGGA
>CABVRS010000179.1 GCA_902500745.1 uncultured Nitrospira sp. | reverse complement strand
AGTGGAGTGAGAGACCGGGCGTAGTCGCACTATCTCCCAGTCTCTCCTCCCCGAACCGGACGTGCACCTCTCAGCGCATCCGGCTCTCCATTCAAGCGTTGCGTAACGCAACAGCCACGTCAGCGTAGCGCGATTCGAGGAACGTGCGATGCGCGTCGCGAATCAGGTACGGGTTCCCGTCCGGGGTCCGCCACCTGAACTGACCTTTGCGGCTGGTGACCAGGCGTCGAAGCGCCTGTTCGCCATACCACCCACGACTATTCTGTCCCTTCAGTACCCATGTGGTGGCGCGCCCCGGTTCTGGGGCCCGGACGTGTTCACGCATCAGGCTCGGGAATCCTCGCCGATACTTGCGCGCGAGCCAATGTCCGAGCTTCCAGAAGACGGTTCGGTCCACTCGGTTAAAGATGGTCGCCGTATAGTCCGTGTATCGATAGAAGTTCGCCCATCCCGAGAGTGTCCGGTTCAGGCGTTCCATCAGGTCCATGTGGTTCACGCTGTAATTGCCAGACAGTTCCTTGACCAGCTTGGCCGTGAAGCCTCGGTGCTTCTCCCATGGGATCGTCGTGACCGGTCGCAGCTGACCGCGTGGGCCCCGCTTGCGGATGATGCGGTGGCCGAGGAAGACCACGCCGTCGTTCACGTGGGTGATATGGGTCTTCTCCATATTCAACGTGAGCTTGAGCGTCCCTTCCAGAAACGTCCGGCACGCTTCGCGTAGTGCCTTTGCGTGCGTTTTGGTTCCTTTTACGACTATGACGAAATCATCCGCATAGCGGCAGTAGGAGACGCCTGGTTTCCACTGCCGGTTCTCTCGTACAGCAATCGGTCGCTGTTTGAGAATGCCGAAGTTCCATGCCCATCGGTCCTTCCGCACCTTCTTGCTCAGGTAGTTCGCTTCCATCCAAGCATCGAATTCATGCAACATGATGTTGGATAGCAGCGGAGAGATGACTCCCCCTTGTGGAACACCTTCGCTCGCGGCGCAAAAGAGACCCCGATCAACAGACCCTGCTTTGATAAACTTCCAAAGCAAGGCGAGAAAGCGCTGATCAGCCATACGTTTGCGGACGCCTTTCAGTAGCAGGCGGTGATGAACGGTCTCAAAGTAACTGGCCAGGTCGCCCTCGATCACCCAGCGACCTGCCGTTCTGTGCTCGTCACTGTCCTGCAGCTGCAATTTGACCGTTCGTATCGCATGGTGCACACTCCGGGCGGGCCTGAAACCATAGGACGCCCGATGGAAATCACTCTCCCATATCGGTTCCATGGCCATCAGCATCGCTCGCTGGACCACTCGATCCCGCAGACTGGGAATCCCTAAGGGCCTCACTGTGCCGTTCGCCTTGGGGATGTACACGCGCCGTGCAGGGAGCGGCGTATAGGAGCCCGCTAACAATTCGGCACGGATCGTCGCCAGTTCCTGATGAAGGGTTTCCGTCATCATGGTCTTGTCGACCCCATCGACGCCCGGCGTTCGCGCACCACTGGAGGCGAGCGTGATGCGCGCGGCTTCTGCCAGCCATGCTCGATCAGCAATCAGTCTCAGGAGTCGATCGAACTTACGTTCGGGGTTCTCCGTTGACCACGTCGCCAGCTTGCGTTGCATTTCCCTGATTATCAAAGGTCTTCACCTCATTGTGGTCAGGTAATCCGCCACACATGCCGCTCAAACTGCCCCCCTTCGCCATGTGGCCGGCTTTCCCGGCCTCGGACTACTACGAGGGCTCCGTCAATGTGTACCGCATCGGGGGACACACTCCCTTGTCATCGGTACACACCTTCCCCAGTTCACATGCCGGACTCCACACACGGGCGAGGTTGCCTATCGCAGTCTTTCTCCTTGCGTTCCGCAAGTCGTCGCGGACGTCATGGTCTAGCTACGCGCTCTCCATGACTCCCTGCTGGTTGGCCTACATGTCCAGCCCTCATTCGCCGTCCCAGTCCATACGGAGGACTGGCTCCGATCCGCGTCCTGCCTGTTAAGCGGTGTAGGCAGGGGTGACATTTCAACCCTCAGATGCGTGTCAATAGGTGTGTGTTCCTCAACCGTCCCATGCTCAGCCTAGAGGCGCATCTTGGCGTAACCGCTTCGCCTCAAGCCCCGTTTCCCGCGGACTTCGTCACCTTGCCAGTGTCCGGCAAGTCACCGCCGCTTCGGCTCACTCCTTCTCGTAGCAGAAGGAGGGCATGCTCGTGACTGCTACAGCAACTCCATCGAGCCATGCATTCCAGACATGCTCAAGCAACTCAGCCCCAGACTGGCGGGCTTCGTTGGTTGGGCGTAC
>CABVRS010000178.1 GCA_902500745.1 uncultured Nitrospira sp. | reverse complement strand
GATCGCATCGTCGCCATCGTGAATACGGAATTGATCATGTTGTCGGACGTGAAGCATGAGATCAAAGCGGACCAGGAACGGCTCGCGCGCGAACTCCATGGAAATGATCTCGCCCAACGACTGAAAACAGCCGAATATATGGCGCTGACGAAACTGATCGAGCGGAAATTACAACTACAGGAAGCCACCGCCAAGAGAGTCGAGGTATCGGACCTGGAAGTCCAGCAAGCTCTTGCGCAAATGAAACAGCAAGACAAGTCCCTTGACCCCGCGAATCCGAACGATGTCCGGACGGTGCGGGACCAGCTCCTTCTGATGCGGGTCGCGGACCTGCACATTCGAGGCAACATTACGGTTGGAGACTCCGAGATCAAACGCTACTATCAAGAGCATCGTGAGCGATTCGCCTTTCCCGAAGAATACCACCTGAGCCAGATCATCATTACGCCACGGTCTTCGGACGGGCTGGCGGACGCACTGACCAAAGCCCGCCGTGCCATGGAGGATCTGAAGCGGGGCGAGAAATTCGAAGATGTGGCCTTGCAGTATTCGGACGGCGCTAATTCCCTGCATGGTGGACGACTCGGATTGGTCCGGCAAGGAGAGCTGTGGCCCGCGCTCGAGCAGGCCGTAGCCCGCCTGGTGCCGGGCGGCATTTCCGATATTCTCGAGAGTCCCGAGGGGGTCCACATCATTCGTATGGATGACAAGAAGCCGAAGCACTTTCGCTCGTACGAGGACGTTCGGCGAGAGATCCAAGAGTTGGTCTTTCAGCAGAAGAGCGAAGACATGTACCAGTCCTGGTTGGTGGATCTCAAAAACAAGGCCTACATCGAAATCAAATTCTAGCTCGCGCGATCGCCCTCCGTCAGTCGCCTAGCACTCCGTACGCCAGACCCCGTTACGAACCGTGTGCGCGATGCGCTCCGACCAAGTCGCGTAGAGCGCCCCAGACCCAGTCGCGCCCATCGCCGGTCGTCGACGAGTACGGAATCAACACTTCGCCTTCGACGAGCCCAAGATCTCGGTATGTTTGTTTCAGTGTGCGCACCCGTTCGCTGGGCTTCAACTTGTCAACCTTGGTGGCCACGAGAAGCGGATTTCTCCGGATGGACCGAAGCCAGGCAATAGTCTGACGATCCTGCTCGGTGACGACTCGGCAATCCACCAACACCACGACTCCCAGCAACGAGGCTCGATCGACGAGATAGTCTTCCATCAACGGTCCCCATTGGTCACGGAGCGACTTCGAGACCTTGGCGAATCCATAACCCGGCAAATCTACGAGATAGAACTGCGCGATATCGGGATCGGAGGTCGAAATGAGAAACACGTTCACAGCTCTCGTTTTCCCCGGCGTCCGGCTGACTTTTGCCAGGTCACGGCGATTGAGCAATGAATTGATCAACGATGACTTCCCCACATTGGAACGCCCCACAAAGGCAATCTCGTAGCGATCGCCGGAAGGAAACTGTTCTGGAGAGACACAACTTTTGATAAACTCAGCTGCGAAGATTTTCATGTCGTCTGGCTCGATGATGAATTCAAAACGAAACTCGCGTCGCAATGCCGTGTTTCAACGGTACTACTCATACGATCCTCCTTCATCCAAGTCAACCAGAGCTCGCAAGGCGTCTCGCAGACTCCTTTGGAGCATCGTGCTCATCGGACTTCCCATAGGCATTCTGGCCCTGAGCTGGCTCATCACCCTTCCCGACGTCAGTCTCCTTGTGCGAACGAACCCGACATCGACGGCATTGATGGAAGCACGAGAAATTCAGGCCAAGGAACAAGCTCGGGCCATCGGACGCCATTGGGTGTGGGTGCCGCTTTCACGCATCTCACCCCATCTTCGTCATGCGGTCGTGGGGGCAGAAGATGCCTCGTTCTTCACCCACGAGGGATTCGACTGGGAAGGCATCCGCGACGCCGCACTCTATAACCTGGAAGCAGGAGAAATGAAACGAGGCGGGAGCACGATTACGCAGCAACTGGCCAAAAATCTCTACTTGTCATCCGAACGATCTCTTTTACGAAAAGTGCGGGAAGCACTGATCACGCGCTCCCTCGAACAACACCTCACGAAAAAGCGTATTCTTGAACTGTATCTCAACGTAGCTGAGTGGGGGAAGGGCGTCTACGGCGCTGAAGCCGCCGCCCGTCATCACTTTGGGAAACCCTCGCGCGACCTGACGGCCGACGAGGCCGCCTGGCTGGCGGCGATCTTACCATCACCACGCCGATATGACCCCATGCGGAAAACGACGTTCCTGAGTCGCCGCCATGAACGTATTCTCAAATGGGTCAACCGACAAGCCACTACTTCCGCACCCATCGTCGATAAGTAAACCAGCTTCCCAAGAATTACTCTGAGTATTCGGAAGAGTCGCCGACCTGACCGTGATCCTGTTCGCCGAAGA
>CABVRS010000177.1 GCA_902500745.1 uncultured Nitrospira sp. | reverse complement strand
TCCAAAACTCACTGACGCCGATCCCAATAGGAGACACCACTCCGAGACCAGTGATGACTACACGCGAGGCCATGCTTGTTCCTCCTTCAATTAGGTGTCTCCGGCGCCTTTCTTACCGGAAGACCAGAATACAGTCAACTAGGAAACCGTAGTTCAATGGCGAACCTTCAATAACAGATAGAGTCCGAAGCTCAGGAAGAGCGCGTTGGCCATCCAACCGGCCAGCACGGGTGCCAAGGCTCCCCCTCGTCCCAGTGCAATGGCAATGGAGTGCGTCGTCCAGTAGCAGAACCCTACAATGAATGCTTGTCCGATTCCTACCGCCATGCTCCCTCCACGTACGCCGCTCCGTCGAAGACTCAAGGCAATGCCGACGATCACCATCACGACGGTGACCAAAGGAAATGCGACACGACCATAATAGTCTGTCAGCAAGCGGGTAAAAGAAAAACCTTCGTGTCGGAAACGCTCAAGATAATTTCGTATCTCTTGGAACGTCATCGTGTCCGAGTTCCCGATGAGGGAGCTGGAGAAGTCATCCGGGATAAGCGGGATCTTGATCAGCTGTTCCGTGAACTGGACGAGCTCGGCGGTGTCGCCTTCAAGAAATCGACGATGATGCCCATTCAACAGCATCCAACCAGTCGGGGTATAGCGGGCTTCCTCCGCCTCGGTCATGCGTTCGAGCTGAAAGGGAGGGCGGAAATAAAAAATGCGAACTCCTCGCACGATCATGCCGGTGGTGTCGATTTCACGGATTTTCATGAGCGCATTGGCGCTGACACGGGCCCAAGGCTGAATAGCCTGGATCGTGACGGGAGCCGGTTTCTGTTCGATTTGAACCGCTCGGATTTCTTCGGCTTTCTCAGAAGCCAGCGGAATCACGGTCGAGCTGAAAATGAAAAGCACCAGTGATACGGCGCCGGCAAAGAGAAGGAAAGGAGATGACATCCACAGCAGACTGATTCCACAGCTGCGCATGGCGGTAATTTCGTTGCTGCGCGAGAGGAGTCCAAGGGTCAATAGCGTGGCGACCAGGATGGCAAATGGAGCCACTTGAAACGATATGGAGGGAATTTTCAGAGCAAAGTACGTCAGGATGGGAAGAAGGCCGGATTCATACCGGAGAAAGCGACGGACCTTCTCGAAAAAATCGATCACCAGATAGATGGTCACCAAGCCGGCAAAACACATTCCAAAGATTTTTGAGAATTCGCGAAGGATATAGCGAAACAAGATCGTCATGAAATTATTGCCTGCTCATCCGTCCGAACATCACCCCAGTAATCACCATAAAAATGATATTCGGCAGCCAGGCACCAAAGAACGGATGAAGGACTAAGGCGGTCACCAAGAAATCGCAGCCGACATTGAGAATATAGAAGGCAATGATGATTCCCACGCCGACGGCAAATCCACCGACACGACCGGATCGCTTCGACACGATTCCGACGGGCACTCCGAGTAAGCAGAATACGAGGGAAGCGGTCGGGAATGCCAGATCTTTGTAATATTCCATCAGGCGCCGAAGCGCGCCGGCATCTTTGCCGTCGGTCTCTGCGAGGCGTGCCATGATCTGGTCATAGGACGGACGTTCCTCAGTAGTCGAATAGCTGCTCAGATTCAGGTTGATTTTGATGTCGTAGCTTGCGAACGCAATCTGTCGGTATTGGTCGTCCTCTCGAGGTCGGCTATGAATCGTGCCGTTGAGCAATCGTAACGCAACATGCTCATGTTCAGAATCCATGAAGACATGATATTGCTGCGCCACGATGACGCGCGGTTCATCGGGGAGGCGTTCATCGGAAATAAAGATGCCGTCAGGAGGATGGTCTGGTTCACCTTCCGGGACATAGATCATCATGTGCGGAATGGGCTCGTTGAAGGTGCCTTGCTCCAGGGCCAAGACGAGTTGGTCTTTGAGCAGATTGAGGGCGACTTTTTTGAGGTTCAGCGAACTCCATGGTTGTCCCCATTGGGACAACACCAGGGTGAGCGCACAGACGAACACGGCAAAGAGAAGGACTGGCTGTGAGAGACGCAGCAGGCTGAGTCCGGCCGCACGCATGGCGACCAGTTCTTTATCGAATGACAATCGACCGAATGCCGTAATCGAAGCAATCAGGCCCGCGATGGGCAGCGTGAGCACCAGACCGGAGGGGAGCAGCATGGCAATCACTTTCAAGACAGCCCAGAATCCCACCCCTTTGGAGACGAGCAATTCGACCAGACGCAGGAGCTCTCTCGTCAACATCACAAAACAGAGCGCCCCAAGGCTGAGCCCAAATGGAGACAGAAGTTCCGTGAAAATGTAACGGTCGAGAAGAGTTCGTAGGATCACAAAGTCTCTGGATCGGGGAAATATCACACACTATAGGGAAGTCATTCTTCCTTGTAAACACAGGAGAAATCTTGCTTGGTGAAGATTCGCTTGACAGGCTATCAGCCCTATGTTACATGCTCCGCGACTTTCCT
>CABVRS010000176.1 GCA_902500745.1 uncultured Nitrospira sp. | reverse complement strand
ATCTCGTACGTACTGGAGAAAATAAGAATTGCTGGCGCGGCTAGCTACTGAGAAAAGAATGAATCGCCAGCAATGCCATACCTTTCATTAGCGTGAGCCAACCGTCTGATCAGTACAGTTTGCGCGGTAACCGATTCGATGAATCTGCTCTTATAGGACATATTGATAATGCGACGTAATAGCCGCAGCCGTGATCAGAGTGAATAACGCGGTCGGAGAAATTGGCAACAATCTCTGAGGCGAAGCTGCATCCACATCCATCGCTCAAGCCAATGTGGCTAATGCAGTTGAACGGAGTCGAAAAGCTATCTTCCCGGGACGATTCCGCGCAGCTGACTTCACTGGGGAAGGAGGTGATGATAAATGAAGCGGAACACGAACGGACAGTATGTCGGGAACCTTCTGGGTTAACTCATAAGGTCGACATGGGTGGAATGCTCCGCGTTGCGGCAGCATTCCACCCACCTTCACCCTTGAGGAGGATCAGGGCATGAGAGAAATAACCGTAAGACCGCATCTTTATAAACAGTTCGGCAGCAAGAATGGTGTTCATTTTCGACTAATCACAAACAGTTGTATAGCTGGCGAATTCTCGATTGATGACAACGGCATGTATCAGTCCGTCGCAGTTGTCCCATTATCCAAATCGGATGAGATGAATCGTCTTCTCGAAGGTTTGCCTCGCCCACTTCATGTACTTGTTATACTCCCAGAAACGCTGTTCCAGTCACCTTCGCAGGAAGTCCTGGGTAATCAATGCAAACTCCTAGTCATACCCTGCAATTCCACCGAGATAGCGTCAGCGGATATTTCACATTACCTCCAGGTTATGGAAAGTACCGATCCGATCGCGCAAAAGGAGTGGAGCGATCGGTTCTTCGCTCTGGGAGAGAAAAGTCAATTCCTGCTCATGGTAGACAATACATTTGGGACGGAAGCGAAATTTGAACATTTGGCAGAAGATTATGAATGGTTTGAGCAACTAGGCCCTCTGGAGTATGGCGGACAGCAGTTTGCTCCCTCCGGAGAGGTGAGCGTGCTGCCCTTGTTTCATGGCAACTATGATTCGGAACGACGATTAAGAGTCAATGGTCGTATCAGCCTCTACGGTCTGCCGATCGTGAACTCTGGGAAGCCCTCTTTCTTGAGGTCAGACCAGAACAAAATATTCCAAAGGCTGAGCGTCCTCAACTCTCATCCGGTCATCGCAACTGTGACCAATGGGGTGATCGATAGCCTCGAAGCCACTTCTGAAGAGGCGCGAACCGCCTCCGAGATGTTAGAGATGCTGTTTAGTGTCGATTCGCGCTATCGAATCATTTGGGAGATTGGATTTGGAGCGAATACAGAGATGGAGGTGATCAAAGCAAATAGATCACCAAATGAGAGTTATGGCCACCGAAACGGGGCGATCCACTGGGGACTAGGATTGACGCCGTGGACTCAGTACCATATCGATATTATTTGTCCCAATACTCTCATTCAGAGCGATGGAGGTGAGGTCTTGGCCGGAGGGCACACCAACTATCATGATCTACGAAGGGGAATTGGCACAAGAATACTTCGACAGGCGGCGATCGGCTGTCCTTGCATCGCCTGAAATCACAGAGCGGACCTAATGAACGTGACTTGCAGAGATATTCGCTATCAAGTCATAAAACACCCTGCCACTCTCTCAGAGGTGGAAGTGGCAAGGCTCACAAATGAGCTCACTGAGCTTTCGAGAAAAACGACGAGCTACGGTGACGGGAATTATCTACCAGCGTTGACTGGATGGCGAAAATACTATGAATACCATGGTGCTCGACCTAACGACTACAGCAGACTTTCTCTCGTGTACGACAGAGAAACGTTGATAAGTTGTTCAGCGGTTAAAAAGCTCACATTGAGCGACGCAACCAACACTGATCTGATTTGGCTTCAGTTGGCAATGACTCTGCCGAAGTATCAGCGCAGTGGGATAGCGGCAACTTCGCTGTTGAAGATGCTGGATGATGACTTCCTCAACCTCCTGAGCCAAGGATACTTAGTGGTTAGAACACCAAATCCGATGGTATATGAAATGGTCAGACGCTTTCTCCCCATTTTTGCTCACAAAGGGTTAACGGGACGGCTTTTCCCAGTCATTAATTGCGCGACGGCTATTGAAGATATTTCAGAAAACGAGAAAGTGGAAATCGTTGAGGTGCTGAGGCGGATCTCACCCAACAATCCGTTCGACACAACAACGTTTGTGATTGGTGGGTACTACAAGCAATTTGGCGCGCTTTACAAAAAATACGACTTTTATTGCAGGAACACAGATGTAAGGGAATATTTTGGAAAGCATCTTAGGTGTGAAAATCAGGATGGAATCGCCATAGTAGTGAAATATCAAAACCAGAATAAACTACAGGTCGTTCGTCCATAATGCACACGGATTCAGCAGGCAGCCAAAGTACACTGGGGAAACTTTCCATCGAAGGCGAGGAATGATGGCCTCACAAATCAATGCTACACATTCGTCCGCACAGAAACACGCCATAGGCGACTCAGGTGGCAACTCGAACCAGAACATCTATCTTACCTTCGAAGAGGTAGCACAGAAAC
>CABVRS010000175.1 GCA_902500745.1 uncultured Nitrospira sp. | reverse complement strand
TATGCCTGGGGCCACACACGTGCTACAATGGCCGGTACAAAGCGCTGCAAACCTGCGAGGGGGAGCCAATCGCAAAAAACCGGCCTCAGTTCAGATTGAGGTCTGCAACTCGACCTCATGAAGGCGGAATCGCTAGTAATCGCGGATCAGCACGCCGCGGTGAATACGTTCCCGGGCCTTGTACACACCGCCCGTCACACCACGAAAGCCTGTTGTACCTGAAGTCGCCCAAGCCAACCGCAAGGAGGCAGGCGCCCACGGTATGGCCAGTGATTGGGGTGAAGTCGTAACAAGGTAGCCGTAGGGGAACCTGCGGCTGGATCACCTCCTTTCTAAGGAGTACCACTCCTTCTGAAAAAAAACTAGGATCTTGAGGGTCACCTTTTCAATACACTAGACACGGTCCCGAACCGCATCATCCAGGTGAGTATTTTCAATAATGGCTCACGAGATGTAGTGCCGCACGAGAGTTTATGATTGTCTTGGGGTGGCTCAGCAGTCGGCTGGGCCTGTAGCTCAGCTGGCTAGAGCACGCGCTTGATAAGCGCGGGGTCGATAGTTCGATCCTATCCAGGCCCACCAACTGAGCCTCGAGTGTGAGTATCTCCCTCGGCGGCTCAAAATTGACAATCATTCATTTGTGAGCGGGGCTGTAGCTCAGTTGGGAGAGCACCTGCTTTGCAAGCAGGGGGTCGCTGGTTCGATTCCAGTCAGCTCCACCAAGGCTCTGCTGAATTCATTTCTCGCTCTATTCGGTCGTGGATGGTGGAATGCTGCCATCCCTGTTCTTTGAAAATTGAATAGGTCTGAGAAGACCATGTGTATCAGGAGCAAAGAGAATTGTTAAGCTACTAAGGGTGTACGGTGAATGCCCTGGCATCAGAAGGCGATGAAGGACGTAGCTAGCTGCGATAAGCCCCGGGGAGCCGCAAGCAGGCCGTGATCCGAGGATGTCCGAATGGGGAAACCCAGGCGATGAATGCCGCCTATCCTCTGCTGAATACATAGGCAGTGAGAAGCCCACGCAGGGAAGTGAAACATCTCAGTACCTGCAGGAATAGAAATCAATCGAGATTCCCCCAGTAGTGGCGAGCGAAAAGGGAACAGCCTAAACTGTGCCGATGTCAAGCCCGTGTGCGTTGTCGGCATAGTGTTGTAGGCCTTCATTGGACGGTGATACGGAGCCGTCGGCGAGTTACAAATTAGGATCGTAGCAGAAGAGTCTGGAAAGGCTCACCATAGAAGGTGACAGTCCTGTATGTGAAACGACCCTAACTCGTTGAATGGAGGTCCTGAGTACCACGGGGCCCGAGAAACCTTGTGGGAATCTGGGACGACCACGTTCTAAGGCTAAATACTCTCTGATGACCGATAGTGAACCAGTACCGTGAGGGAAAGGTGAAAAGAACCCCGGTGAGGGGAGTGAAATAGAACCTGAAACCGTACACCTACAAGCAGCGAGAGGGCTATGCCCGCAAGGGAATGCCTGATCGCGTGCCTTTTGCTTAATGAGCCTGCGAGTTATCCTGCGTAGCAAGGTTAAGGCGGAAAGCCGGAGCCGTAGCGAAAGCGAGTCCGAATTGGGCATTTAGTTGCGTAGGATAGACCCGAAGCGAAGTGATCTACCCATGGCCAAGGCGAATCCGCCGTAACAGGCGGAGGAGGCCTGAACTGATGTTAGTTGCAAATGGCTCGGATGAGCTGTGGGTAGGGGTGAAAGGCTAATCAAACTTCGTGATTGCTGGTTCTCCCCGAAATAACTAGAGGGTTAGCCTCGTGTCAGCCGTGACGGAGGTAGAGCACTGAATGAGCTAGGGGCGTTCCAACGCTACCGAACTCAATCAAACTCCGAATGCCGTTACTGGACGAACGGGAGTTAGACTACGAGTGCTAAGATCCGTGGTCAAAAGGGAAATAGCCCAGACCGTCAGCTAAGGTCCCTAAGCGCAAGCTAAGTGGGAAAGGTTGTAACGTCGCTCAGACAGCCAGGAGGTTGGCTTAGAAGCAGCCATCCTTTAAAGAGTGCGTAATAGCTCACTGGTCGAGCGATTTTGCGCCGAAAATGTAACGGGGCTCAAGTTCACAACCGAAGCTACGGACTTGCATCGCAAGATGTGAGTGGTAGGGGAGCATTCTCTGTGCGGTGAAGGTTGACCGACAAGGACAACTGGAGCGCAGAGAAGAGATTATGCAGGCATAAGTAGCGATAAACGATGTGAGAATCATCGTCCCCGTAAGCCTAAGGTTTCCTGGCCTATGTTCGTCAGGTCAGGGTGAGTCGGATCCTAAGCCGAGGTCGACAGACGTAGGCGATGGCAAACAGGTCAATATTCCTGTACCACCGTATTGGCGTTATCAGCGAAGGGGGGACGCAGAAGGGTAGGCACCGCCGGGTCCCTGGAATACCCGGTCCAAGCAGGTAGGCGGGGGTTGTAGGCAAATCCGCAATCCCGTTAACGCCGAGATGTGATGGGGAGGCCGCAAGGCCATAAACGGGCTGATCCCACGCTGCCGAGAAAAGCCTCGTAGCGAGTCAATATGATGTCCGTACCGCAAACCGACACAGGTAGGTGGGTGGAATACACCAAGGGGCGTGA
>CABVRS010000174.1 GCA_902500745.1 uncultured Nitrospira sp. | reverse complement strand
GAGCGAAAAATTCGCGAGCTCGTCTTGGCCTACAAGATGGAAGCCGTCTCGGGGAAAGAGCAGATTCTCGAAACCTATCTCAACCAGATCTATTTTGGCCAGGGGGCGTATGGAGTCGGCTCAGCCGCACGCTCCTATTTCGGGAAAGACGTCAGAGAGTTGACCCTTGCGGAATCCGCATTTTTAGGGGGGCTCCCGAAATCCCCCAGCCGGTTTTCTCCGTTCACGGCCTACGAGCTGGCCAAGAAACGCCAAGAACATGTGCTGAGCCGAATGGAAGAAGTGGGCTTTATCACGGCGGCGGAGCGGGAAGCGGCTGTTCAGGACAAGCTCAATTTCCACCGACCGGGGAGTGAGCATCTTGCTCCATACTTCGTCGAATATGTGCGTCAATTGCTGGTGGCGAAATATGGAGAGTCAATGGTGTACAAGGGCGGTCTCCAGATCTACACGACCTTGAACATCGAGATGCAAAGGGCAGCGGAAGCCGCGTTCTTGAACGGAGTCCGTGAGCTGGACAAACGGGAAGGGTGGCGAGGGCCGCGCCGCACCGTTGACCTCGCGACGTTCCAATTTTCACAGCTGACCTCGACAGATCAGTTGTTGAAGCCGGGTAGTGTGGGAGAAGGAGTCGTGCTCAAGGTCGCCAAAGATCACTATATCGTGCAGGTCGGATCATTTGCGGCGAAGCTGGCGTTTGACGACATGGCGTGGGCTAAGCGGATCCTGAAAGGGTTCGATCCCGCAGTGGATTTCGTGGTCAACCCGAATCTGAGCCAGATTCTGAAGCCGGGAGATGTCATTGAAGTTGGGATCAAGAAGATGACGAAAGATGGGATCCAACTTACCCTGGAGCAGACACCCATTGTTGAAGGAGGGTTAATTGCGATCGACCCGAAGGTCGGTGCGATACGGGCCATGGTGGGTGGGTATGATTTTTCTCGCAGTGAGTACAATCGCGCGGTCCAAGCCCATCGGCAACCTGGATCCGCGTTTAAACCTCTTATCTATGCCACTGCGATGAGCCAGGGGCTCAGTCCGGCCACGCAGATCCTCGACGCACCCGTGGTGTATGAGCAAGCAGAGGAAGACAAGATTTGGAAACCTGAGAACTACGGACGGAGATTTCACGGCATGGTGAGCCTCCGTGATGCGCTCGCACAGTCGCACAATCTGGCAACGGTTCGGTTGTTGGATAAAGTCGGGGTGAAGAACGTGATCGAGTTCTCGCGATCGGTCGGCATCACGAGTCCGCTTCCTGCCGATTTGTCTCTGGGGCTCGGCTCCTCTTCGATCGGATTGATGGAGTTGACCTCGGTCTACGGCGTGTTTCTCAATCAGGGAAGTCGAACGGAGCCCTTTGCCATCAAATCGGTAACGGATAGTGCGGGGAAGACGCTGGAGGCGATCGAACCAGAGTCTCGCGAGGTCATTACGAAAGAAACCGCCTATCTCATCACCAACATGATGGAAGATGTTGTGCAGAAGGGAACCGGACAGGCTGCGAAGGTCTTGGGGCGCCCCATCGCCGGAAAGACCGGCACGACCAACGACTACATCAACGCCTGGTTTATCGGAGGTACGCCGAACTTGGTCACCGGTGTGTATGTCGGGTTCGATGACCGCCGTTCCCTGGGTGTGAGTGAAACCGGTGCGCACGCGGCGTTGCCGATCTGGATGGGCTTTGTGAAAGAAGCGCTCAAGCAGCTTCCCGTCGTCCCGTTCGAAATTCCGGACGGTGTCATGTTTGTCAAAGTGGATTCCTCGACGGGACTTCTGGAGTCAGAACAGGGAGCAGGTGGAGACGCTGAAAGCGGAACGGTGGAGCTTTTCTCAAAAGGCAGTGAGCCCACCCAAGCCGTCCAACGGCGAGTGGACCCCACCGATTTCTACAAGATGGATCAAATTCCCGAGCGGCAACCGACGGACGAGCGCGATGTGGAGTAGCGCTCGTTACGATTTCGCATCCTGATACTCTTCATGCCACGCCATTTGAATCGTTTCTAGGATTTTCTCGTTTGACTTCTTCGGGTCGTCCTTGAAGTCCGTCAGCGCTACGATCCAGGTATGCATGTCGGTGAAGCGTACGGTCAGGGGATCCGTCTCAGGGTGTTCTTCGACCAAGCGTATCGCAATATCTTCAGCGTCTTGCCACTTCAGCTCCATCGGTAGCTCCTTCATGCCTCGCCGTTCGTGAAACGTCACGACTGTCTTGCGCGAGACGCTTCACGATATTTCAGTGACTTTTTTCCCGTGCAGACTTTTCTTGAGTGAATCGTCCAGCATGGCCACGTTCAAGTGCTGCGCGGTCTGTTCAAGCTCTGTCATGCGTGCACGGATAGCACGAGCATCCGTTCCGTCTTTCGCGGTGGAGAGGTGAGCAAGTGCCGTACGAATGCCATCGATCTCTGCGGTTGGGACAAGGTGTCCCGCCTCGGCCAGAGATTTCTCGGTCGTTTTGACCAAGGCGTCGGCGTCCAATCGAGCTTCGATCAACTTTCGAGCGCCGACGTCTTCAGCTGCGAATTTGAATGAATCTTCGATCATCCGTTCCACTTCCGTGTCGGATAATCCATACGAAGGTTTGACCTCGATCGACTGACTTTGCCCGGTCCGCATATCCTTTGCGGTCACGTTCAAGAT
>CABVRS010000173.1 GCA_902500745.1 uncultured Nitrospira sp. | reverse complement strand
AATAATCTGTTGATTGGTGTAAATGTCAATAGAACCGGCAATATGCATGGCTTCCGTGACGATCGCCGGGGCGTCGAGTTGGGAATGTCGTAACAGCCCCTTGGCCGCTGCGAGGGCATAGGGCCCACCTGAACCGATGGCGAGAATCCCGTCCTCCGGTTCCACGACATCGCCGGTCCCTGAAATGATGAACGAATGTTCCGGTCCGGCGACGGCCAGCAAGGCTTCCAAGCGGCGCAGCACACGGTCCGTCCGCCAATCTTTCGCGAGCTCGACCGCGGCCCTTGTCAGATTGCCGCGATGCTCTTCTAATTTGCCCTCGAACTTTTCGAACAGCGTAAAGGCGTCGGCGGTCGCCCCCGCAAACCCCGCCAGGACTTGGTCATGGTGCAGGCGGCGAAGCTTCTTAGCATTGTGCTTCATCACCGTGGTGCCGACGGTGACTTGGCCGTCACAGCCCATGGCAACCCGTCCATCGCGTCTGACACAGAGGACGGTGGTCGAGCGAATGATCATGATGGTTTCCGATCCTTTCCTGAAATGGTGCTGGCCGCTCGTGCGCGAGGATGGGCGCGATCGTAGACGGCCAGGAGTTGATCCGTCGCCACATGCGTATATTTTTGTGTGGTGCTCAGCGATGCATGGCCGAGCATTTCCTGGATGGACCGGAGGTCTGCGCCTTCGTCGAGCAAGTGCGTCGCACACGAATGTCGCAAGGCATGCGGGCTCACCGCTCCACCCACGAGGCGGCTGGAATACCGCGAGACCATTCGAGCGACGCTTCGTGTCGTGAGTCGACCTCCGCGATGATTCAAGAACAATGGAGCCGACAGCTGGGCGTCGAAGCTTGGTGCACGTAGCGACTTCCGGTACTCCTGAATCGCCTGGAGTGCCACGTCTCCGATCGGAACGACCCGTTCCTTGCGGCCCTTCCCTCGCAGGCACACGAGTCCGTCCGTCTCATTGAGGTCACCGAGATTGATCCCCACAGTCTCACTCACTCGGGCACCGGTTGAGTACAAGGTTTCCAGCAGGGCACGATCGCGTAAGGAGAGAGGGGATGGCCCGGTCGGGAACTCCATAAGTGCCGCCGCATCGCCTTTTGTCAGCACTCGAGGAAGCGGCTTGGGCAACTTCGGACTTCTGAGTTCCTCCGCTGGGTTCGTGCGCAGGACTCCGTCACGGACCAGGAACCGAAAAAAACTCCGCAGGCACGCCAGCTTTCTTGCCAATGATGAGGCTTTGTCGCCGTGTTGATCCAGGTTGTGCAGATAGGCGCGGATATGGTCACTGGTGATCGCATCGACTCGACGGCACGCGGGTTCCGTGCGGCGGAGAAATTCCCTCAGCTGCTGAAGATCGGATCGGTAGTTACGAATGGTTTCGGGTGAGGCATTGCGTTCCGCTTGGAGGTACATTACGAAAGTTGTGATTGCGTCGTCCATGCGTCGAAATCCTCAAGGGCTCGTTGGCTCAATGCACGCCGTTTCTTGTCCTTATCCCGTGGAGGAGTTGCCAAGGGCGGGAACAGGCCAAAATTGGTGTTCATTGGTTGGAAGTGACGCGGATCTGAGGCCGTAACATGCGCAATCAAACAGCCATGTGCTGTCGTAGGCGGTGGCGTGGTCAATGGTTTGCCGGCCAGCGCCCGAGCCGCATTGATGCCGGCCAGACCTCCCATGGCGGCCGATTCGGTGTAACCTTCCACGCCAACGAGTTGTCCGGCGAAAAACAGTGTCCCTCGAGCTTTGAATTGCAAGGTATTCAAAAGAAGTTGAGGAGAATTGATAAAGGTGTTGCGGTGCAAGCTCCCGTACCGGAGGAACTCCGCTTGTTCGAGCCCCGGAATCATCCGAAAGACGCGTTTCTGCTCCGGATAGGTCAGTTTGGTCTGAAAGCCCACCAGATTGTAACAGGTGCGATGAATATTTTCTGTCCGCAATTGTACAACGGCTGCTGGTTCGATACCGGTCCGTGGATCTTTGAGCCCCACTGGTTTCATCGGGCCGAACTGCATTGTCTGGCGACCACGCTCAGCGAGGACTTCGATCGGTACACAGGCCTCGAAATAGGGCGTCTTCTCAAATTCCTTCGGCTGGACTTTTTCCGCGGCCATCATGGCGTCGTAAAACGCATTGTACTGCTCCGCCGTCATAGGGCAATTTAAATAATCATCCCCGCCCTTGTCGTAGCGTGACGCCCGAAAGACGATGTCCATATTGATCGAATCGGCATCGACGATCGGCGAGATCGCGTCGAAGAAATACAGGTGTTGGGATTGCGTCGCCGCGCGAATGGCTTGCGAGAGCTTATCCGACGTCAACGGCCCCGTCGCGATAATGCAGAGGCAGTCTGTTGGGATCTCCGCAATTTCCTCGTGAAGAATTCTGATGTTCGGATGGCCTTCGAGCTCTCGGGTAATATGTTGAGAGAATTGATCACGATCAACGGCCAGCGCCGATCCCGCCGGCACCTTGGCTTGCTCAGCGGAAGCGATGATCAGCGAATTGAGCCGCCGCATCTCTTCTTTCAAAATTCCGGGGGCATTCAGTGGATCGAGCGATCCGAGCGAATTCGAGCAAACGAGTTCAGCCAGGCCGCCCGTCTTGTGCGCCTTCGTCATCTCTTTCGGGCGCATCTCGTAGAGCGTGACCTTGGCGCCGCGATTCGCCGCTTGCCAAGCGGCTTCTGACCCAGCCAGACCCCCGCCTACGATGACCACGTCATCTCTCATACTTCATGTTCCTTAGAGTGAAAGGCGCTCATTCTAG
>CABVRS010000172.1 GCA_902500745.1 uncultured Nitrospira sp. | reverse complement strand
CCCCGTTCCTGGAGCATCATCAGTGGGGCATCGCGGTTGAAGATACCGGTATTCAGCCGGAGAGCCTGTGGGCAAATCGCTTCAAGCCGCGCGGCTGTTTCCGAGTCGCCACTGGCAAACAACGTCACATCATGCCCTAAGGCGACCAACTCTTCCGTAATGTACGAAACGATTCGCTCGGTTCCACCATAGAGTTTCGGCGGAACGCTTTCCCACAGTGGAGCCACTTGTGCAATTCTCATGAGTCTTCCTTTCTTCCTCTGGTACCCGATTGGATCATGAAGCCATCGACGTGTCTAAACATTACATGAGTATGGTTGAAGATCGAATCTTGATGCGCCGTTCGTGGGACGTTCTATTGCGTTTGCGTTACTTCTCCTATCGAAGGTCATGCTACGCACCGCATACCTTCGAGCTCAACGGACAAAACATCTCGAATCCAACCGAAATATGTCCAGTCACAGAAACTTGACTTGACGTTCGGCCTTACAACATCTATCCGTCCGGTAGGGAACTGATTCCTGAGTTTTCGTGGGGGCATTTGAATTTGCATCGGACAAGAACCCTCATACCTAACCATAGCGATCAACGATGCGGAAAGGTCCCGACCTCTATGGCCGTCGCGACGGACCAAGTCTCGCGCAACGCTACGAGGGCAACGCCCATCGCGCGGAGCACTCTCTTACTCGGGGATCCGAGCGGCCTTTACGATTTTCTCTCCTCTGATTTGCTCCAAGAAGAGATTGGGTGGGACTGCCGGGGGAACAATCCGTACTTCCTGCCAACCTTCGTTCACAGCACCTTTACGCCCATTCTTTTCATGGACCCACTGGTCGATACTCTCCTGACTGGTACCTTCGCTGAAGGTGACCCAGAAGAGGAACGGCTGCATCTGAGAGTTCTGGAGACTCTCAACAACCTTGACCGAGTGATTTTTACTCTCCACATCTGGCTGACTTGCTAACAACCGCTCCGGGTTTTGATCGACGGCCTTCGCGGCATTCACGCTCGCCGTCCGGAGCTTAGCTGACAGAGTCTGGTTATGCTCTTCCAGTCTGGCCAGCTCGTTTGATAACCGAGCATTATCGACCGTCAGGTTCTTAATCGCCGCTTCGAGCTGCTCCTTCTGTACGAAGTCGCTAACAGGGCGTTGTGTTGATCGATCAGTCTGAGGACCTTCCTGACGTTTCTCCATCTCTTCCTTAACCAGAACGACGCTGGACGCCACGGATTCGTGGCTTGAGGACAGCTGGGCCATCGTCTGGTGGAGCTGCACCATCCCTTTTTGCTGAGACTCAAGCGTTTCTCCGACCTTTTGCTGCATCCGCGCAAGGTCACCCAACTGTTGCTCCAGCTTGTCCAGCTCCGTCATCGAGACTGTCCGAAGAGCCACTGGTTGCCCAATGAAACTCGGCCCTCCTTCTGGATTCATCCAGGTCGCCATTCGATCGTACATCAATCCGACCACCATGATCGCCAATAACACTTGCGTGAAGGCGACGGTTCGCATACTGTGAGCGATCGCCGTGTCAGGATGCCGTATCGCCAGCTTGTCGGCTACGTCGCCGAGGATCTTCCCCATCCGACTCCAAAAACTCGGTGCAGGAACAAGCACGGCACTGAGCGATCCGCCTTGCGCAATATTATGAACACATAGCTCGATCGCATCAGACGAAAGCTGAATGCGGCTCGTCCGATACCCAAATTCAGGTGCCACTAACCCGCCTAGAAGAGTACCCTCTTCCGTTCGGAGCTGTATCGTCTCGATGTGATCGAGGCTCTGGACATGCAACCTCGCATCCATCCCGGCGCCCTCAAGCTCGCCAACACGCCGCTCATTCACATACACCTGTATCGGATCCGACATGCTCGAGACCGAGCGGCTGGGTGGGCTGCTCAATGATTGAAGGAGTTGTGATCGATAAGCTTCCAAGCCTTCTTCGTAACCCATATCAGCCTCCTGACTTCCTTTCTCTATCTCCATGCCCAGCACCGCATGCGCTGGTACCTGCCTAAGGCCGTACTAACAATTCCAGACGTGGCTTTTCTTCGGTCAACGACCCGCTAGAGCCCAATCCCCAAGCGGCTTGCATACAGTCTAAGCACAGGGCGAGGTGCCAAATTCGATAATCGCACCCGTAACCTTGAGTGAACATTTCTCTCCATTGCGCCCGCGAAAGACAGGGATAATGATCCGGCTCACTTTTTCGGTAATGTGCCTGAGCAACCCTGATCAGGCGTTCTGCTTCACCATTGAACCGCTGACGATGACGTTGCTGTTGGCTGGCCAATTCCGCCAGCTCCGTCTTCGTGAGACCGATCTCATCCATCGTTCGTTGCCATCCGGTCTCACGCCATCGTCGAAAATTCTTATAGATGCGCTGACTTTCCAGCCCATTGAGCCCCGTCACCGCAATCACGTCCCCGGCACCCCATCCATAAGAGTGGCGATACAATGCAATCAGCGCATCACGGCTGACCACTGCTCTTGCAACAAGCCCATCGAGAAACCTCCCCAGCGGTCGCAGGAGGTCCGGGTGATAACAAAACGGCTCCGGCTTACTGTGCTGCTTGGCGACCAACGAGTCGAACAGAAACAATGGCCGACAGGGAACTTCGCTGCGTCCACAGACCAGGAACCGTTCGAGATATTCGGAGCCCCAACGGAGCGCAAACTTCTCATGTTCGATATCGTCATTCCACTGGCCGGTTTCCCGTAGAAACCGCTTGGTATATCCCGTGGCCCGGTCCAAGAGAACCGGCAAGGCCTGCGAGACGACTCGATCAAACTCATCCGACGTCGAGACAA
>CABVRS010000171.1 GCA_902500745.1 uncultured Nitrospira sp. | reverse complement strand
GAGCAACTGTTGTGGGTCACAGCGCTCCCTACGGTCGACAAACGGTGGGACGCGCTCCCGGCTTGGCTCGTCACGTACAACGAGCACTGGCTGGTTGACCGCCATGGATTTTCGGCGGGGGCCCAGAGTGTCCCAGCAAAATGGGAAGCGGCATCATTGTGGCCTGGACTTGCCAAGGCTTGGCGGTATACTTTTTTAATATGAAACTTAGACACCATATCACTGTAGTGATGGCCTATTGTGTAGTCATGTTTCTGCACGTGCCGACCATATCGGCTACTGATTTGGTGCGCGAAGAACCAATCCCCATCCAAACGATTATCACGAACCCTCAAACCTTCAATATGCGGGCAGTACGACTCCAAGGAATCATTAAAACGTTACAAGTGTTTCCAGGCGGGGATACTTGTCGCGTACACGGGCAATACGCTGGGTATGCGTTCATCCTCACCGACCCCACCGGTGAACTCTCCATTTTTGACCTTGTGACCTGTCACGGTCCTGGTCGACCGAGGTTTCGCGCAGGGAAACCTCGGATGACGGACTTTGCTGTGGGCGACAGTGTTGAAGTCGTTGTTTATGTCTCCGTCAGCTACTCTCCTGATTTTGCCCTCCATACCGTACAGGGAGCACTCCGGTGGGTTGGGCGAATGCCTCCCCTAAGTGATGCCTCTTCAGGCACGACCCCCTGACTTTCCGATATCTCCACATGAGTCTATGGCCTCCTCTACTTCCTCACGGTCGGTGATCAATACGAACTTCTCACGGCTTGGCAAGAGCACACATATTTCATCCCCTGAGAAGCGATCATAATTCCGGACTTGTTGAATCGTATGCTCTTCTTCGAAGAGATAGGTTTTGGATGTCTGTGAAACATCATGGATGATCGTGATTCCACTGCCCGTACCATTCCTAAAAGCAACCACGATTTCTAGGCCTGGTTGGCCATCCGTATCGGCGAACAGATGGATTTCCCCCATTCTCCATCTGGAATCGCTGTAGGTTGTCAATTCGTTTTCGCGGTCTCGGAGGATACAGACGCATATGAGCTGATCGTTCGCGTCCCGACTTTCAAAAATGACTTCCTTCCCAAGCGCTCCATCTGTATCGACAACTTCTTTGATCTGTATGGTTGCCCAGGACTGATCCGCATATTCCCTCACCGTCCGATCACGATCACGGATGAGACATAAACAGCGTAATGTTCCCTCCTCAGTTTGTACCTGGACAAGAATCTCATCTCCATCTATCGCGTCCGTATTCGCCAGAGTTGTGCCGTCAACCGAACTCCACCCAAGACCACGGTAGAATGCGATCGATGTGGTTTTGTCATGAACGACACAAACACACGCAAGCAACCCTTCATGCGTATGGGCTAACACAACGATTTCCGACCCGGGCTCGCCGTCAGTATCTTGTACCGCAATGAGTTCCACGTTGTGCCAAGCGCTATGCTGGTAGACGCGTTTGTCCCTCGTATCAAGCGTCGTGACGCAAATCTTGTTGAACTCACAAATGGATATCTCTTCTTGCAGACCGTCATCGTTTGTTTCTCCGATGAACAAAGAAAACGCTGGAGGCGTCTGATTGGCTACAAGGAGGTCGGTGAGATCGTTTGTATCAGTACGAGGATTTGGCAACGTTGCGTCATTGGTTGAAGCAGATGAGATTGCAGTGACGGCGGGAGACTCCAATGAGGACTGCGGATCCTGGATGCACGCGGCTTGGATGAACGACAAGCAGAGCACCATACACCAGGCCACTGACCTTATTGAAAGACCGAGTGGTTGCATAAACTCTCCTTATTCGGTCTCGTATAACTACTTATTCTTGGCAGTCCACAAACGACTGCCCCGCTTTCCGTCTACAGTTTCAGGCAGATCTACTGCTCATTTTGGGTGTGTCCATAACGCGATGCGTTCAGATTACCACTGCCGATGAGTGCACCAGTAGCTGAACGAAGTTCCCATGTCCCAGGACTCACGGTTCCTCCCGTTATCAAGACATTACCGGTATTCGTTTGTAATTCGGCTTGATGTCCGTCACGGCCAACCCACAGGTTCCCATTGGAAACAAGAGCCCCCGTGCTACTTCGGATCTCCCATGTCCCAGGGCTCCACGATCCGCCAACGATAAGGACGTTCCCGTTCAGGAGTTTGGTGCACGTGGAACCATCTCGAGAGGCCCAAGTATAATTGGCACTAATCAAAGTCATGCTGCTATTTCGAAGTTCCCAGCTGATATACCCTGGACCACCACCAACTAAGAGCATATTGCCATTATTCAATTGAACGGAACAGTGACCGGAGCGGCCAGACCACAGATAAATACCCGTAGTGCTAGTGCCGGATACAAGACTCCCGTTTGTACCTCGAATTTCCCACGTTCCTGATGAGCCATAACCACCAGTAATCAGGACGTTTCCGTTAGAAAGCACCGAGGCACTGTGACCGTATCTGCTTGTCCAAAGCGTTCCCTGGCTGACGAAGCCACCGGCGCCGTTACGGATTTCCCAGGTTGCAGGAGAAGCGCCTCCTCCTACGATGAGCACATTGCCATTACCGAGCAAGGAACAAGTAAAAGCCCAATCTCTCGTTGTCCATAATGTTCCGTTACTGACATGGCCTCCTGTTGCATTTCGAATTTCCCACGTCCCTCCAGATGCAGATCCTCCAGCAAGAAACGTGTTTCCGTTAGGGAGTAGGACTGCGCAATGACTTATTCGTGTCGCCCACAAGGTGCCTGAGTTGAGGAACCCTCCGCTGGCACTACGCCTCTCCCAGGACCCCGCTGTAGTGCCTCCCCCTGCAATTAAGTTAT
>CABVRS010000170.1 GCA_902500745.1 uncultured Nitrospira sp. | reverse complement strand
ACAGCGCGCGGAAATTTAGCAGCTGTTACAGTTCTCTGATCGCGCCCTGCAGCACGGTGATCTGCGTGGTGGGATCGCCGGTCGCTTTCAGTTCGGTGCGGATCTGATCCTTCAGGTAGGATGAATATCCAACACGGTCGATGAGGAGGTCCAAAAATCGCTCAGCCGGCAGGAGGCTTTGGTCCCTGAGCTCCTCAATGGTCTCATCACTCACCGGGACATAGGTACTCCCGATGTGGAAGACCACATTGTAGTGACGTCCAGTGGCGATCCGTTCGAACCTCAAGCCCTTCACAGATTCCCTCCCAGCAAGGCGCTCATTCTAGACAAGATCTGGTCGTGAAGACAAGGGCAACCTCTCAGCTTCCTTGGTGGACAGTGATCGAGCCGGACATTTATGATCAAGACATTCACGCGTCCTTCGGTGCAGGTGATGCAATCGTCATGACAGCACAGGAACTCATCGAAGCATGGAGCATCTCCCTTGAAGCCGAACGAGTCCGTCTCACCGAAGCGGGTCATGACGCTCCGATCCTGGCGTCTCAAGGACGGCTGCTGCAAACGATCGGCGGCCTTCATCTGTACGAATTTGTCGTGCCTTCCGATGTCGTTCTGAGCGGTGATCTTCCGGTGTCGGTTGTTCCAACCGAAGAGCTGGAAACGACAGAGGGAATCGTTCTCCACCAGACCGGCAACCGCGTCCTTATTCAGCTCGTCGATAACCTTGGAAGCGACATTCCTTCGGTCACGCTCGTTCCGGACCGGGCAGGTCTTCTCAGCACGGCTGCCGGCCGCCTGAGGGAGATGTTGGCGAAGCCCGACCTGTTTCACTTTGGGCCGACCGAGCGGTTGGCTTCTCTGCTACAGATGTCGGAAGCCGATGCCCGCGCAATTCCTGCCGCAACATCCGTTTTCGCGACGGTATGGATGGATGACCGGTCTCAGCGTCGTCAGAAGCTTGCCACGCTTGCGGTGGAACTCATTCGCGCAAACAAGCGCATCCTCTTCCTCAGTTCAAGCCATCACGAATGCGATGAAGCCGTCGGGCAGGTCGCGCGAACGATCAAAGCCGGTGGTCTGAACTACCGAATGTGGGTCACCCGGTATGAACTCTCTGTCCCCACGCAAGCCGCCGGTATCTACCTTCATGAGGTGGGCTTCGAAGCGCAAATGCATCAGTTTCTTGCCAAGTCACAAGCCGACAAGGCTTCCTTAAAAGGGAAATACGATCGCTTCCGAGAGCTAGCTCCATTCCTGGCTCACAAAGAAGCAAAGCAGAAAGATCTGGATGAGGTCCGCTCCCTCGAATGGCGCCTCGTGACACAGTTCAGAGAGCTACAAGTCAAGATGGCTGATGTTGAAGCCACAATCCAGCAGTTCGAGAACCTGTCGCTCTTTCAGCGCTTGGCCATGCAAGCCATCGGGAAAAATGCGGAGTCGCTTCAACAATACCGCGAGCTGTACCAGCGGCAGATGGATCAACTCGACAAAGAACTCGATCTTGCGAAAGAGCGCATCCAACACCTTGTTCCGGAAGCGGCTGTTCCTAGGGGGACGCGCGCCGAGTTCGACGAGCTGAAAGAGTACATCGCGAAACTGGGCGGTGCAAAGAAGGTTCGCGAGCTGATGGCGGCTGAGGAACATCCGAACCGCCAAGCTTTTCTCCAAAACAGACGACTGGTGGCCGCGACGCCCAGCCGAATCGCGAGCGATCCCTTATTCAGTCAGGTGCGCTTCGATGTCTTGATCGTCGATGAGGCGCCGAGGATTGCCGCGCACGCGCTACTCGCGGCGGCAGGCCTGATCCGTGAGCGTATTGTTATCAGCGGCGACCCGCGCGAGATTGCGAGTGCCGGACAATGGGCCATTCCTCAGGTAGCCTCCCATATCGCAGAATGAGGGTTCCCGGCGCTTGCTTGACGTGAGCAAGGAGAATTCAGGATAATCTAACTCCCCGTGTAGACTTCATGTTTGAGACTGGTCAATATGGCTTCGAGCAAGGCCGCAAGGAGCCCAGGACCCGAGGCGTACGTTGCTGATACGTTGAGGGGAGTGGGCGACTGAGAACGCAGGTCGAAGACATTTTCAGCAGCCTCTATGCCGAAGTGGTGGAATGGCAGACACGCCAGCCTCAGGAGCTGGTGCTCGCAAGGGCGTCCGGGTTCAACTCCCGGCTTCGGCACCACCATACGGATCGTCGGTTGACACGTGGGTTCTACATCGTCTCAACATATCTACGGGCTCGCGGCGATAGAGACCTCCTGTGGTCCGATTCTCTCGGATGCATCGGATTGGTCCTTGACGAGGGAATATCTCGAACGGCGTTGCCTTGAGCACGTTGAACACCAAAAACAATATTGTGATGACATCCCGTCCTATCTCGAGAAGAATGAACTTGCGTATCGTGTGTTGTGTTGTTGGATCAGTTGTTCGTGTTGAGGGGTGAGGCACAAGATGAGACCGTTCCTGCTCGCAGTCCTGTTGGCCACGACCAGCGCGTCCACCGCGATGGCAATATCCGGAGAGGAACCGTACGAGGCGTTGCAGCGTGGCGACTTCCGTGTCGCAGGGGCACGCTTTTTACCCTTGGCGGAAAAAGGAGATGCAAGGGCGCAGTACAATCTGGGGCTCCTCTATGCCAGCGGCCTGGGTGTGACGCATGATTTTCAAGCGGCGTTCAAATGGCATCGCGCGGCGGCCGGGCAGGGGCACGCAGGAGCCCAGAACGCCCTCGCCCAGATGTATGCCAAAGGGCATGGCGTTCCACAAGACAATGTTCGTGCGCATATGTGGTACAGCGTGGCCATTGAGTCGTCCACTGGTGGGTCGAAACAAGAACTCACGAAGGACCGCGACAATCTCGCCTCACGCATGACTCTGCCTCAAATTCAGAACGCACATGAGATGGCGGAACGTTGC
>CABVRS010000169.1 GCA_902500745.1 uncultured Nitrospira sp. | reverse complement strand
GTAGGCACGGAATTCCTGCCTATACGATTGCGGACTTGGCGGCTTCTGTGACACCCATCGGATTGGGGTTCGGTCGGATCGGAAATTTCATCAATGGAGAGCTTTTCGGCCGGTCGACCGACGTGGACTGGTGCATCGTCTTCCCGACCGGCGGCCCAGTGTGCCGCCACCCCTCACAATTGTACGAGGCGACACTGGAAGGCCTCGTGTTGTTCACAGCCTTGTGGTGGATCGATCGGCGCCGGACTCCTCCCGGTACGATCTTTTGGACGTTCGTCACCGGCTACGGCATCAGCCGACTCATCGTCGAACTCTTCCGTGAACCGGACCAGCATCTGGGCTTCATTCTAGGCCCGATCACCATGGGCCAGATCCTTTCACTCCCCATGGTGCTGATCGGAATCGTCATGCTCGTCTTGGGTTACCAACGAGCCGGGCAAAAGCCGGCTTACTCTTGAACATTCTCTGCGATAGAACTGGCGGTGTTTTCAACTCAGCACCGATTCTTCAGTACGGCATTTCGTCATCGTCCAGACCGACATGGTGTCCCAGTTCATGGACGACCGTATCGTAGACCTCCTGCACTACTTCTTCTGGACTCTCGCACAGACGAAGAATCGGCCCACGATAGATGGAAATCCGTGGTGGTGGTTCGCCGCCCGGCCTGAAGAATGAATCGGCCGCCAACGACTGGCCTTGATAGAGACCAAGCAAGTCGTCCTTCTCATCCACCTCCAAGTCTTGCAGAACGTCCTCCGGGGGCTCCTCCTCTACAACCACGGCAACGGACTCCATGAGCTTCGCATAGGGAGGCGGGAGATCCCCGATTGCCTGCTGAACCAATTCCGCAAAGGCCTCAGAGGAGATAGGTTCTCGTCTAGCCATGTCTATGGTCCACAATATTACAATTCAATGGCGGCGCCACATCGCAGAAACAAGCAATCGAATCGTGGTTTTGTTCCCGTACTCTGTTGTACAGCAACCTTGTAGATCTCGCTTTGCATTCGGTAGTGCTCGGCCCGCGCGGCCGCCTGGTCGACCGATACAGCATCCGTCTTGTAGTCGGCGATCCAGAGCTCTCCATCAAGCCGATACATAAGATCGATGACTCCTTCCATGACCTGCCGGTTTCCCCACGGAATGATGAACGGAACCTCACGACCAAGGATCTGAGATGATCGCAGGCGCGCATAGGCTTCGGATCGACCGAAGGCCGCAAGAAGATCGTTCACGGAATCAGTGACCAGTCCGGCGTAAGATTGTTCTTCGGGCCCAAGCGCAGACTGAAGAGCTGAGCCGACCTGAGCACCTAATCCGGAAGGGTCCAGCGAAAAATCCCATCGCTCCAACACACGATGCGCAATCACGCCGGCCAACCGTCCAATCGTCGCATCCTGTCGAACCGAAGTTGTTTCACTTCGAACCAACCCCGCCCGTATACCCAACCCGGTCGGCGTCAGGTGGTACGGGGTCTCACAAGCCTCGCGCCATCGCGCAGTCCGCGCCTCCCATAGTGCGGCCATCTCCTGTGGATGGATCGATCCCACCCCGGTTGCCCGGTCGTCGCGTCGCCGGGGCCGTTTTCGCTCCAGTGCTTGGACAACTCGCTGGGGAATGCTACTGGCTCCGATTGTTAAGGCTTCCGTCGAGGCGTCTCCGATCTCTCCTGTCGCGATGTTCCGGAACAGTTCGAATACCGTTTCTCCGACCGAACGGGCGGTGACCCCGCCTGACAACAAAAGGAATTCTTTGGCCCTGGTCATTCCGACATACAGAACTCGGCGCCGTTCCGCGTCCTCTCGCAGCCGCAGCTTATGTTGGACGAGCAACGAGCCGAGCGATCGATGATGCTCCATGGAGAGCCCATAGGTTCCACTCGACCAATCGTAAGAAACCTGCGGTACACTCCGCTCACGTCCACTCCCCTGATGGAGGCCCGGCAGCACGACGACGGGAAATTCCAACCCCTTGGCCTTATGGATCGTCAACACATGCACGGCTTCGAGCGACTCTTCGGCAAGAAGGCTTTCGGACTCATCCGGCTGTTCTTCCAGCCGGTCGATCATGAGATCGACAAATCCGCTCAGCGTCATGTGGGGTCGATCGGCCAATGAAGCAGCCGTTTGCTTCACCTTCATGAGATTCGCCACGGCTTGTTCGCCATGGAGCGACGCAGCAGCGAGATCAAGGATCGGTAGTCGGTCAAAAATCAGCTCGAGCGCCTCGGCCAACGGCAGAACAGGGATGGCTCGGTGGAGCCACGCTAGATGTTCGTAGAGTCGCCGAACAGCCTCGGCGCGGACATGGGACCATGTCCCAAGGTTGTCCGCGAGGAGATAATTGAAATGCCCCGCCTGCTTGAACTCATAGAGTTCTCGATCCGTCAGCCCTCCGAGCGGCGAACGAAGAAGACCGGTTAAGGCAAGCTCATCGTGAGGATGATCCAAGACACGTAAGAGATTGACGAGGTCGATGACTTCTTGGCGCCGATAGAAATGCTTCTCACCCTCGATGACATAGGGAATATCGTGTCGCCGCAACGCATCGAGGTACGCATCCGCTTGGGTGAGCTTTCTGAACAGGAGCGCCACATGACCCGGCTTCACCATTGGGCGACTGAGCATGTCCTCGCTCAACCAACGAGCCAGCACTTCGCTCTCCGCTCTCGTCGCTCCTGCCGCATCGAACATGTCGTCTGTGCCATCCGGCGTCGTCACGCAGAGACGAACCCCCGGCTCAATCGAAGCGGGTTTTCGTTGAGGGCGCACTTCCAATCTCACGTTTGCCGGCTGGACCAGCGGCCGTCGTTCGAAGAGCCGGTCGAAGGTCTCATTGACCGGCGCCAAAACCGCTCCATCGCTCCGAAAATTCGTCGTCAAGGTCTCCGCTCTCCCGCCCTCATTCGTGACCTTCTCCACGACTCGATCGAAGGCTTCGATGTCCGCA
>CABVRS010000168.1 GCA_902500745.1 uncultured Nitrospira sp. | reverse complement strand
TTTTCTGGGTTTCTTTGATCCCGCCGATGAGAGAGCCGGCAAGGCGTCGTCGTTTAAAAATGAGCGAAAATGCCTGGACCGGCGTCGGCGCTTCCGGTGCACCGACCAAGATCATGGTGCCGTCGGTCTTGAGCAGGTTCAAATAGGCATTGTAGTCGTGCGGAGCCGAGACCGTGTCGAGGATGTAGTGAAAGTACCCTTGGAGCTTCGTAAACGTTTGAGGATCCGACGTCACGGCAAAGTGCGCAGCTCCTAACCGCTTCGCGTCTTCTCGTTTACCCTCGGACGTACTTAAGACCGTCACCTCCGTTCCCATCGCTTTGGCGATCTTCACCGCCATATGACCGAGCCCACCGAGGCCGACAACCGCCAATTTGTGGTAACGGCCGACGCCCCATTGGCGGAGCGGAGAGTAGGTCGTGATGCCGGCGCAGAGTAGAGGCGCGGCTCCAGCTAATGAGAGTGCTGGAGGAATCCGAAGGACATAGTGTTCGTCGACAACGATGTGGGTCGAGTATCCCCCTTGGGTGATCTGACCTGCTTTATCATTCCCGCTGTAGGTCCAGACTGTGCCACCGTCGCAATACTGCTCCAGACCCTCGCGGCAAGCCGTGCACGTTCGGCATGAATCCACAAAGCAGCCGACCCCGGCATGATCCCCAACCGTAAGGCCTGTGACCGCCGTGCCGACTTGTGCGACGGTTCCAACGATCTCATGCCCAGGGACCATTGGAAACAGGGAAATACCCCATTCATCGCGGGCTTGGTGGATATCTGAGTGACAGATGCCGCAGTGGGAAATCGCTATTAAGACATCGCGCGGACCGACATCGCGTCGTTCAAACGAAAATGGCTGCAACGGTTCCTTCGCGGCCATCGCCGCATAACCTTTGGTCGGGAGCATGGAGGGTCTCCTTCTGTAGAACGGATGGAAGTGAGACATTAGCAAGTTCAATCCGACTTGCCAACAGCAAATGCAGGGGTGTCTGTCAGTGAGAATCCGAATTGCCGGCTGAAAGAGGTATTCCGGCTGTACCCGGAAGTTGAGTGATCGTGCTGTCGCTCAGTTAGTCGACGAACCGTCAGCAGCTTCTTCTCCACTGTCGTCGTGCTGCTCGTCCGTAGCCAGAGACTCTCGTATGCCTGTTTCTGCTGTGAGCGGCACACCCGGAATACGGTATTGCTCTGCGGCCCAGGTTCCCAAGTCCGTGACCTGACAGCGCTCGCAACAGAATGGGCGCCAGGGGTTTCCTTCCCAGGTCGTGGGTCGGTGGCAGAGGGGACAGGGCATGGAGGTAGTGTAGCGTGGTGGCCGGATGAAGAAAAGTCGTGGCGAGGTCGGTCAGTCTTGGAGGACCGATCGCGGTCTGGCGAGATGGAGCAACCGCTGTAATCGGCTTCGATCCAAGTCCGTGAGGCGTAAGAACTCGACGCCGAACTCACCGTGTTTCACCCATCGAACGGCGGCGGAATGGATCGTAATCGGGACGGCCAAGTCGGTCGCATGGATCAGGAGTTTGACTCCCGTTCCAGCCGACATCGAAACCGTGCTGGTAACCGCACCGCCACCGGCAGAAATATCGAACATCGTGCCCTGGCGAATCTCGGTCTGCTCGGTTGTGGAAAAGAGGACACGCAGTTCAACGGGAATTCTTGGGTGTTCTCGACATTCGATCATGGTGACCTCCACACGTGAGTGACGCGTGATGATAGTCGTGCGCGATCGTTATCCACTGAGCTTCCTGGAGGGATAGTATAGATCGGGAGGTGCTCCATGGCACGCGTTGAGGAAAAATCTGCGTGTCAGGATACGGTCGATCGCCAAGGCCTAACGAGTGCTAGCGGCGGGGTGTTGGTTGGGTTTTCTGAACCCGGGCCCACGCATCTTTGAGAGACACGGTTCGGTTGAAGAGGAGGGACTCGGGAGAGGATTCGAGATCGACACAAAAGTACCCTTGCCGCTCGAATTGAAAACGGGAACCTGGTGCGGCGGAGGCAAGGCTTGGCTCAACCACGCACCCGTTGAGAGTTTCAAGAGATTGAGGATTGAGCGCATGCGTCCAGTCCAGGTCGGGCTGATGCCGCCCCTCATCAGGGAGAAGAAGCGGATGGTAAAGGCGGACGGTGGCCTTGAGTGCCTGTAAAGCCGATACCCAATGGATGGTGGCCTTCACTTTGCGTTGTTCCTGTGCTGAGCCGCTTTTTGTCTCAGGGTCGTACGTACAGTGTAGTTCAGTGACCGCCCCAGTCTGAGGATCCTTCGTCATACTCACACATTGAATGATGTATCCATAGCGGAGCCGGACCTCCCGGCCAGGCGCGAGGCGATAAAACTGTTTCGGTGGATCCTCTCGGAAATCGTCTTGCTCGATGTAGAGTGTCCGTGAGAACGGAACCTTGCGAGTTCCCGCAGCAGCATCCTCCGGGTTATTCACGGCGTCGAGTTCTTCAACCACGCCCTCCGGATAGTTGTCGATCACGACTTTCAACGGTCGGAGGACCGCCATCACGCGCGGTGATCGTTTGTTCAAGTCTTCTCGGATGAAGTGTTCAAGCAACTGCATCTCGACGACGGCGTCGCGTTTGGCGACCCCGATGTGGTCGCAAAAGGTACGAATGGCTTCCGGCGTCACGCCTCGGCGACGAAGGCCCTTGAGGGTGGGAAGACGAGGATCGTCCCAACCGGCCACCAGTTTCTTGGTCACCAATTCAAGCAGCTTGCGCTTGCTCATCACGGTGGACGTGAGATTGAGTCTCGCGAATTCGATCTGCTGAGGACGATGCGGAGCCTCGGACTCCGCGACAACCCAATCGTACAACGGGCGGTGGTCTTCGAATTCAAGGGTGCAGAGGGAATGGGTGATTCCTTCGCTGGCATCAGAGAGCGGATGGGCGAAATCATATGCGGGATAGATGCACCAGGCGGATCCCGTCCGATAATGAGTGGCGTGTCGAATCCGATAGAGGATGGGGTCGCGCAGATTGATGTTCGGCGATCCCATATCGATGGCGG
>CABVRS010000167.1 GCA_902500745.1 uncultured Nitrospira sp. | reverse complement strand
CGAAATATGCGTACAAGCTGGGCTGGTACGAGCGGCTGCGGAACTATTTTGCTAAACACTTGTCACCGCAAGCTCCGGCTATTTGGTGCGGCGATATGAATGTCGCTCCCAGACCAATGGATGTCCACAGTCCGGAGAAACATCTCACGCATGTTTGTTACCATGAAGCCGCCCGCAAGGCTTACGAACAGACGGTCGCATGGGGATTTCAGGATGTGTTCGTGAAGCTCTATCCGACTCGCCAGCAATACACGTTCTGGGACTACCGCGCGCCGAGTTCACTGGCAGCCAATAAAGGCTGGCGCATCGATCATATGATGGCCACGGCACCGCTCGCGGAGAAATGCGTCAAGGCGGATGTGGACGTCGAGCCGCGGCGAGCGAACAACCCGTCAGATCATACCTTCCTCTGGGCAGAGTTTTCGATCTGACCACGCACGCGACGTCCAATCCATCCGAGCAGATAGATCCTCCCACATGTGTCGGACCGATGAGCGCTCGTTTTCTAAGCCGCCTTCGCCCGCACATGGTTGCTACGATTCTGCTCGATCAATGGGTCGATGAGCAGACCGCAATTGAGACAGCGAAGGACAATGGTACTGGACGATACCGCCGGTTGGCGTTCTTGAATCATCAAACCCTTGCATTTTTGACAGGTCATCGTGCTCCTCCTGCTTAGACTAGCAACCAGTTATGACTTAACATCGCAACATTAACGTCGTGTTAACAGCCAGTTAAAACTATCTAATATTTCTCATACTTATCACCTGTGCACTGATCCCCTATGGCCTCCAGCACTCAGTTGTTACCTCAATCCCAACGCCTCAACGACGACGCAGTGAGCGTGGCCGTCGTGGGAGGCGGTGCAGCAGGACTGACGGCAGCCATCGCGGCTGCAGAGATATTGCTAAAGGAACAGGCGCCAGGTCGAGTGATCGTGCTGGATGGGGCGAAGCAGCTAGGAGCCAAGATTCTCGTGTCCGGCGGCGGGCGTTGCAATGTCACCCATGACGTCGTCACGCCAAAGGATTTCTGTGGGAATCGAAACATTATCCGAAACGTTCTGGCCGCGTTCCCAGTCGACCGTACAATCGCCTGGTTTGCATCGTTAGGTATCGACCTCAAGCGTGAGCCAACCGGTAAACTGTTTCCCACGACCGATACGGCACGTACGGTACTGAATGCATTACTCAACCGTGCCCGACACGTCGAAGTCACGATATGTCCGGATCATCGTGTGCGCGAGATCTCACGGTCAGGATCAGGATTCCGAGTGCATCACACCCATGGCTCGATCCAGGCCGCTCGCGTGATTCTTGCCGCCGGAGGACAGTCGTTACCACGAACGGGAAGTGATGGATTCGGATACCAACTGGCTCAGGCTCTCGGCCATCGCGTGACGCCCACCGCACCGGCATTGGTCCCACTCGTCCTGGAGCAATCGATGTTTCATGCAACGCTCTCAGGCCTCTCGCATGAGGTGCAATTGACGACCGTAGTGGAGGGCCGAGAAGCTGATCGGCGGACGGGGAGTCTGCTCTGGACTCACTTTGGAATCAGCGGTCCGGTGGTTATGGACGCCAGCCGTTTCTGGACTGTGGCGACGAATCGAGGCGCACAAGCAGATCTCTACGGCAACTTCACGCCAAGTCGGACCCCTGATGAATTAAAAACTTGGTTGACTGTTCAAGCGACCGAGCACCCGAAGCGTTCCCTGGCAAAAACACTGGCACTGCTGGCCCCAGAACGATTTGCCTATTCTCTCTGTGTGTACTGTTCGTGTGACCCTCTCAAGGCTCACGCTCAGGTCTCGCGCATGGATCGGAATCGATTACTCGACGCACTCACCAAGTTCCGATTTCCCATTCGACAAGATCGAGGTTGGAATTTTGCTGAAGTCACAGCCGGCGGTGTACCGCTGGATGAAATCGACTATCGCAGCATGGAATCGAAGGTGGCTCCGAAACTATATCTGACCGGAGAGATGCTCGATTGTGACGGGCGCATCGGTGGGTTCAATTTTCAATGGGCGTGGACGACAGGATGGTTGGCAGGACGGTCAGCCGCCAAAAGTCTTCTTGCCGATAACATCACATCGCGCGACTCATGACAGCCGCGTCACGTCGTCGTCGCGTGCGCTCCGATTCTTCCGAGCGCATGATTACCACACCCCCGCTTCCACCTCCGAACAAGCCTTTGCCTTTGGAAGAACTTGATACGACGCCTTTGATTCCTTCCCATCCAGCTCATCCGAAGACAACATCGTGACGAGGAGCGTGTCTTCAGCGAAGCCATCATCTTGCGTTCGCAAGACCCCCTCACGATTCAGCATTTTGACTGCATTCGTACGCGAGACGATCGGGGGATACTGTCTGAATTGGTCGGCCGATACGTACGGAACTTGGATGGTCACGGGACGCCGTTTGACATAGATAAAGTCTCGCAGGTAGTCATCAATCGGTGTCTTCAAGGTGACGACCACCGAGCTCTCTGCCGGTACCGTCGCGATCGAGATGACATACAAGGGCTTCACATCGGGCGGCGCTTCCTTGTTTCCAGCAGCAACCAACCTTGGCGCGGTCAACAATTGCGTGGTCTGATTGATGGCGGGAGACCGCACACCGACCCGAAGACTCGTCATGTCACGATCAGACACATTTTCAAGCAACAACTTGATCAACACCCAGCTCTGCGGGGCAGGGGCCTTCGCTCGACCGCTGGAGACAGATTGTTCCTCCCGGCGAATACTGCAGTCTGACACCAAATTTCGCCGTTCGAAGAAATACAGCGTGTTCATACCCTGTGCCTGGACCCCTCGTTCATAGGTGTAGAAGGACACTCCGACATGAATCATGGTCGGTCTGAACCAGGCCACAATCGTAGGAAGCACGAATGGGACAAATGCGGCAAACAGGCCGATAATCGCTACCTTGTTAAAGACAGATTGCCCCCAGAACCAGTTCCAGCACTTTTTCAGAACACCCATCGACTCCCCATTGATGAAATTGACCTTTCCCCAATCATAACCATACGCCCTTCGAGGAACTCTCGACAACCATGTTCATGC
>CABVRS010000166.1 GCA_902500745.1 uncultured Nitrospira sp. | reverse complement strand
CCACAAACTCTCCGCACCGGAGGTAATCGAGAAATTCTTCATCTTCCGGGTACAGCAGACTCCAGGAAATCAACAGATAGATCTTGCTGCGACCAAGCGCGCGCTCAACGGCGGGAGAATCTTTGAGAGCAGAAGGGTTTGGCAGCGTGGCGGTTGCTACGGTGGACAACCCGTTTACTGGTTGTTGGCTCGTCACAGACATCGCCTCCTAGCCGCTTCGTTGACCACACACATCCTCACCATGGTCGAATCACGAAGCCATGTATGTATATGAAAAGGCTTGCACGAAGTCAAGGGTGAATTGGGTTGATCATGGTCGTCGAATTTTTCTCTCGGTAAGTCGCCTCGCTGGAATGATGGTCTCATCAGCCGATCTCCACCAGATGCCGCACAGGCACCACTTGAATCGCCACGTGATCGTTGACGGTCTTGCAGATCATTTCACACATGCCGCATCCCACACAAGCTTCCGTCACCACTGACAGGCACAACGACTCGAAATCCATGGCGAGCGCATCGGTTGGACACTTCGATACACATGCGTGGCATCCTTGGCCCGCCGTGCAGAACCGATGTGAAATCGTCGCGAGTCCCATGCGGACTTGGTTGTGGTGCTCAACCGGCACGAGCGCGTCCGTTCCGCAGGCCGTGATGCACGGAAAGTCCTCACACAAGAGACAGGGTGATTGGTCGGCATAGAGAACCGGCGTACCGTCGGTGGGGTGAGCCACAATGGCCTGAGGCGGGCAGGCCTTCACGCAATCTTGACATTTTGTGCATCGCTCGAGAAACAGTTGCTCTCCCACCGCACCGGGAGGGCGCAACCAGTCCAGCCGAACCTGGGGCTGGACTGGTTCCTTGCGGAGACCATCGGCCTCTTTGACGAACTCCTGTGCGGCTTTGACGGTGGAGAGAACGGAATCCTTCAGAAAATCCCGCCGACCGTATGAAGGGTTGGTGGCCATTACATCACGCCATCAGCACGCAACTTATAGACTTCCACACAGCGATCACAGGCCCCGAATTCGATATCCCACCCCGGATGATTCTCACGAATGAAGTCGAGCACATACGGCTCCAATTTCGTGCCCATGTCCTCCACCCACGAATAGGTCGGGAACCGACACAACGGGCATGGGAAACCCGGCATGAGCATGATCTTGTTTTCTGTCTCCGGTACTTCACCGCCTTCCACGTCCACGGCTCGATCCATCACGCGGAGGGTATCGGCAGACATTTCGATCAATTCCGAATGGGTAAAGTAGGATGTTTGCCAGAGCCCTTCAAACACCGACTTCAGTTGAGGAGGTGGAATTTTTCGATACCAAGACCGGAATTCCTTGAATCGATCTTCCTTACTCAGCATCGGCTCTTTGCCCGCCGCGACCAACCGACTATCCACGCTCAAGCTCCACAGCACACGATAGCGCTGTAAGATCAGCGTCTCTTCGCCGGGATTCAGTCCCATTTTGGTATCGGGATCGTAGCCGAACTGCGGATCAATCATGTCGGAAATATGCATCAACTCATGGCGGCAATAGCGAGTCAACGCCGGGTCGTAAAATCGACGCGGAATCAATTTAATCCCCACGCCCTTCAGGCCTTTTTCTTCGAACTCTTTAGCCAGATCTTTTTCGACCGATCCCCATTTCCTGAGGATATCGACGCCTTCCTGATCCTCCTTCAAGACCCCTTTGACCAAAACGATTCCTACCGTCTGCTTCAGGAGCGGATACTCGTTGAACGAGTCGCGCACGATATCCGAAAACCCCCAGATACCGAAGAGATATTGGTACAGCTTTTTGAACTCCGCCTCCCGATCTTCAAGGATGAACTTCTCGTAAATCGGGTCGGCATGTTCATGAAATTCCTTGTAATAGGTCGGATCGCCTTCCCGTTCCGTCTTCTCGACGAACGAATCGATCACTTCCTGAAGTAACGCTGGTTGGAATCTGATTTCCATAAACAGAACACTCCGCGGCTAGATGAGACGATAGTGAGACAACCTGTGCCCCCCCGCTAACATGGCGGCGGGAGCCGGCTTGACTTGGCCGCGAGGCATCTCTTACGATCCGAACGACCGACGGAAGTATACTGGCCGGGCTGTCGGCCAATCAAGAACCAGACGGCCGAAGAAAGATGCGACCCCATGCCGGAACCTATGACATCCCATTCCCTCTCATCTGTTTCGACAGAAACCTCCCCCGCATCGACACCTCCCCTCGACTTTTTGGAGTATTGGGGTGCCGATTGCCGTGAGGTGAAAACATTTCGGGGTCATTCCGACGGAATCTGGGCCGTTGCGTTTTCGCCGGACGGTGCCATGCTCGCCAGCGGCGGCGCGGAACGCCTCGTGCGCATGTGGGACATCGAAACCGGTCGGTTGCTGCGCTCCCTACGTGGCCACACCCATGACATTCGCGCCATCGTCTTCACCCCCGATGGACAAACCCTGGCCACCGGCAGTGAAGACCGCACCATCCGCCTCTGGAACGGCAAAACCGGCGAGCCGATGAAACTCTTGTTCACACGGTACGATCACAATGTCTGCAGCCTGTCGCTTTCACCGGACGGCCTCATGCTGGCACGCGGCAGCCATAACAAAGACATCAAGATTTGGGAAGTCACCACCGGTACCGAGCTGATGACCTTGCTCGGGAAGGATGAGTACGATCACCACTGGTCGGTCTGCATCGCGTTTTCGCCGGACGGTATTCATCTGGCCAGTGGAACAGACATCGGAAAGATCAAAATTTGGGAAGTACTCCCCAGCGGCGAGGAGAAGGTACTCCATGACGGCCATTGGCGGCGAGATCAGGAGGATTCCACCGAGACTCGCGGCTACTTCATCGAAGATGACGGTGGATTCCAAAAGCCGATGGACTACTGGATCGGTGCCATGACTTTCACGCCCGATGCCAAACTCCTGATTACCGGCAGCCGGGATACGACCATCAAGCTCTTCGAGATGCCGAACGTCGTGGAGAAAAAATCCCTCACCGGCCATAAGGGCTGGGTGCGGAGCCTTGTCGTCTCTCCGGATGGAAAAGTCTTGGTCAGCGCGAGCGATGATCAGACGATTAAATTTTGGGATCTCTCAACCGG
>CABVRS010000165.1 GCA_902500745.1 uncultured Nitrospira sp. | reverse complement strand
CTCAGCAGTTCCGCCGGCAGTATCGCGGCGGTCCCGGCGACCGTCACGGTGCCGGCCGGTCAGGTGAGTGCCGCGTTCAACGTGGCGGCGAACACGGCGGGTCAAGCGGACATCACGGCGACCCTCAATGGGACCAGTGCGACCAGCCATGTGACCGTCACCCCGGCCTTGCCCACGGTGGTCTCGCTCACGCCGCCGGCGAACCAGCTCACGCTCGGCGCCACGACGCCATTGACGGTGGCGATCTCTGCGGCCCAAGTCGGCCCGACGGTGGTGACCTTGACCAGCACCCCCAGTGGCCTCGTGACGGTCCCACCCTCGGTGATCGTTCCGGCTGGGCAGACGACCGTTTCGTTTACGGTGACCTCCGTCGCGTTGGGCACGGCCATGGTCCGGGCGACGCTTGGCAGTTCACTGGCGGAAGCCGCCATCGATGTCGTGCCACCAGTGGTGGCACTGGTGGACTTCCAGCCTGCGAGTCAGTCCCTCGTCGTCGGGGCCATTGGCACCCTGACCGTCACCCTCAACGCGGCCCAAAGCAGTCCGACGGATCTCGCGCTCTCCGTGGACCAGCCGACCGTACTCCAGATTCCCGCCACGCAGACGGTGACCGTCCCGCCCAACCAGACGCAGGCCATCTTCACGGTCACGGCCCTGGCCACGGGTACCGCGCAGGTGACGGCGACCCTGGGCGCCATCAGTAAGCAGGCGACCGTGACGGTGACGCCGCAGCCGCCGCAAGTGCTCTCGCTCACGCCGAGTCCGCTGGCCGTGGTGCAGGGGGCCACCGGGACGCTGACCGTCACCCTCAACGCCGCGCAAGCGACCGATACGGTGGTCCCGATCACGACCACCAATGCCACCATCGTGGGAGTTCCGGTCAGTGTCACCGTGCCGGCCGGGCTGACGACGGCGCCGGTTTCGGTGAGTGGCCTGACCATCGGGACCGCGCCGGTCACCGCCACGTTGAATGGGACGGCGACGGCGACCGTGAATATCGTGCCCCCTCCGCCGGTCGTCACGGCGCTTGCCCCGATTTCGCCGGTCACCGCTCCCTTGACCCTGGCCAAGGGCCGCACGGGCGTTTTGCAGGTCACGATCAATCGAGCCCCGACGGATCCGACGGTCATCACCCTCCAGAACAGTGCGACCTCCGTGGTGACGGTGCCGCCGAGTGTCACGGTCGCCGCCGGGCAACTGACGGCGTCATTCCCCGTCACGACTCAGACCCAAGGCCAGGCCACCATTACAGCCTCGTTCAATAGCACCAGCGCCACCGCCCAGGTCGTCGTCACGGCGCCGGAGGTGGAGTCGCTCACCGTTGCGCCTGCCGCCCCGACGGCTTTTGCAGGGGAATCAGTTGCCTTCACGGCCACGGGCTTGTTCACCGACGGCAGCAGCCAACCGCTAGCGAACGACATCACCTGGAGCTCGACCAATCAGTCGGTGGCCTCCGTCAGCAGCACCGGGTTGGCCACGGCGCTCACCGTGGGCACGACCACGATCAAGACCAGCGTGACCACGTCGCTCGGCCCGGTGACCGGCGAGACGACGCTCACGGTGCAACCCGCGCCGGCATTGGTGGTGACGCCGCTCACGACGTCGCTGACGGTCGGCCAGAGCGCGCTGTTCACGGTCGGGACCGCCGTGGCCCCCACCTCGGCGCTCACGGTCACGTTGGCCATTTCCGGCAGCGGCACTGCGCTCCTCAGCCCCGTCTCGGTCGTGATCTCTGCAGGACAAACCACCTCGCCTACGCCGGTGCAAGTCACCGCGACGGGGATCGGCTCGGTGATCCTCACCGCCACCGCGCCGGTGCGGCAACCGGCCAGCAGCACGCTCACGATCACCGCCGGCCTCCCGGTGATTACCAGCGTGAGCCCTGCCAGTGGTGTGATCGGATCGGTGGTGACCCTGAGCGGGTCGAGCTTTAATCCTGTTGCGGCCAACAATCAGGTCCGGTTCGGTGGTGTCCTTGCGACGGTTCTCTCCGTCAGCACGACCGGGAGCTCGCTCACCACCGCCGTGCCCGCCGGGGCCCTCACGGGACCGGTGACGGTCACGACCCCCCTCGGCACCGCGACCAGTCCACTGCCGTTCACCCTCCTCAATAGTGCGCCCGTCCTCTCGCCCATCGGAAACAAAACGCTGTCGTTAGGCAGCACGCTGGCCTTTACAGTGTCCGGGGTCGATCCGAACGGACAACCCGTGACGTATAGTGCGGAGCAGGCCGCCCCGGCATCGCCGACGTTGCCGGCACATATGACGTTCAATGGCCTGACGGGTGTGTTCAGCTTTACGCCCGATGCGACGCAGGTGGGTACGTTCACTCTCGTGTTTGTGGCCTCTGACGGATCGGTCTCGTCGTCAGAAACCATTGCCCTCACCGTGACGGGGGCCGTCCCCGGTGCGCCGACCAGCTTGTCAGGACGTGTGGATGATAGCTCCGGCAATCCCGTTGTCGGCGTGGCCGTGTCGTTACGCGATGTGCCGACGACGACCACGACGAACACGGCGGGCGAATTCACCCTCGCCTTTGCCGGCCACCCAGCGGGGCGTCAACTCCTCGTCGTCACGGGGCTGCCGGCTGGATATGCGAACTTAGTGGCGCCCGTCGATCTGATCGCTAATACGGCGAATGTGTTGCCGAGTCCCGTCACCACGCCGCCGTTGGATCTGGCGACGGCGGTCACCGTGAACCCTGCGGCCACGACCACGCTGACGAGTGCGACCGCCCATGTGACCGTCGTGATTCCACCCGGCCGGGCGAAGAATGCTGATGGCACGCCCTATACGGGGCAGCTGACGATCAGTCCCGTCCCTGAATATGGCCGTCCCGAATCGCGACCCGTGGAATTGCGGCCGGGTCTCTCGGTGACCATTCAACCGGCGGGCGTCATCCTCGATCCACCCGTCCCCATCACCTTTCCGAATGTCGACAACATGCCGCCGGGCAACGAGTTTGACTTGTGGTCCTTGTATCCGGACACCGGCACGTTCTTGGTGGTGGGACGCATGCGGGTCAGTGCCGATGGGGCGACCGTGGAAATGATTCCCGGCACCGGAGGGGTTCGCAAGACGGCCTGGCATTTTGCCATGCCTCCGGAATCCAGAGGAGATGTCGCCGAAGTGCCGAGCAAGGA
>CABVRS010000164.1 GCA_902500745.1 uncultured Nitrospira sp. | reverse complement strand
CTTCTGGGAAGCTAGGGACATAATTTAGGGTTTTGGTGATGCCATTGAAGGTGTCAGTATTTTTCATATCCATCCCCATAGTGGTCCCCATGAGGTCTAACAAGAAGTTCTGATTATGAACCATCTCTTTCGAGTGAATCCTGACAAGTACATCAGCTCTCTCAGACAGACCACGAAGCAAATGCGTATCGACTATTAACTTATCGGCGTGCTTTTCGAACACCTTTTTCATTTCGGAGGCCGCCTTGACACGCGCTTCATGATCCATCTGCCACCAGTGCTCCCCCATCTTGAACACAGCAAACGTTGCGTAGACACCAGGATCCTTTAAGAGCTTGTCGTGATCCATGGCCGCCTCACTCACTACAGACAACATGGGAAGGAAGCATAATAGAAGCGCAACCATCGAAATCTGACTGATTCTCTTCATAAGTCCGTTCTCCTTTTCGGTTAAAAGGGCTGGTACAACCCAATGCATGGTCAAGCATAGCCCTGCCCCTTCACATCGATCTCACGAAATTGTCACATTTTTATCACGCCTGATGTGGCGAGCGGCCCGTAACGGTCGAGAACAATAGAGACTAGAAGTGCACGGTGGGCAGTTCAAAGCTGATGATGGTTCCGATGTTAGGTATACTCTCTGCTCGAATTGTACTTCCATGTAGCTCTAGGATTCGCTTAGTAATGGCCAGCCCGAGCCCAGCTCCTCCAGGCTGATTTTGTCGATTCGCCCTATAAAAACGATCAAAAATATAAGGCAAGTCGTGATCAGCGATACCACAGCCAGTATCAGAAATTCGTATCATAACCGAGCCGGATTCGTGGCTTAACGAAATCGCAATGGTCCCTCCGCTCGGTGTATAGCGAGTAGCATTATTGATTATGTTTTCTAGCGCCCGCTCGATGAGGCCGATATCAGCCTCCACAAATGGCAGATCATCTGTAAAACTGCTCTTTAGGGCTATCCCCCTATTTGCGACGGTGAGTTGAAACTTTTGACACACATCCTGGACAAGCTCGGCTAAAGAAAATTGTTCGCATTGAATGCGAGCTTCACGCGAATCTAAGCGAGCCAATTCAAAGAGTTCCCCCACAAGCTCCCTAAGCCGTTGGCTTTGCTTGAGGGCAATGTCGAGAAACGTCCGGTATTCCTCTCGTGTAAGCGTCCCTTCTTTCATCAGTAACGTTTCCAGATACCCATGCAAGGATGCCAGGGGGGTACGCAAATCATGGGACACATTGGCTACCAACTCACGCCGAAGGATGTCCGTCTGCTTCAAAGTGGCCACTTGCTGAAGAATTCGTTCTACCATCCGATTGAATGTGGACCGGAGCCGATCAATTTCATCACTATTCCGCTCAGGAATGAAATCCTGAGGATGCAGCTCGAGCGCCTCTGAAAAATCGCTCTTTGCGAACGTTTCCATCGTCGATGCTAGTTTGGTTAACCTTCTGGTGAGCATGTTGAATAGAAAGAGACCGCCCAAAAGAGCGAACAGTAAGCCGGTAAGTGCTGCCCAGAGACTCAGCCGGAAGATGTAGCTCCGATTCAGCATATCGGCGACGGAGTCATACTCCTCTCCGCCAAGGACAATGTACAGATATCCTGTTGGTTGTCCGTGTAAGGGTATGGCTGAAACAGAAAAGACCTTCTGGCGAGTCGCATCACGGGGATCGTCACCAAGAATAGGAAATGCGTCCGCCTCGGTGAGAAAACGATGTATTGGTTCTAACGAGACAGCCGAGCGCTTGACCTTCTCAGTGGGAGCGGAGAAGTTGACTATGCCCCCATTCTCATCAAGCAAGTACATCTCAATGCTCGGATTGATAACCATAAGTAGGTGAAACAGTTCTTTCAGAGCGTACGGACTCACCTCTCCTTGGCTGCTTAGTAACTGGTCAGCAACAATGTTTCTGGCCAGAGCACGGTTCAGCTTCTGATTCACTTCCTGCTGATACATGCGCGTCGTGAAGACCGTTAGGAGAGTGTATAGAACCCCAACCGCACAAAACAGGAAGAGCAACACAAGGGCGAGTTTGCCGTAGAGTGACCGCGACATGGTCAGTCCTTTAAGCCGGATCCTTCTAGTTCACAGAATTTGTATCCGACGCCCCACACAGTCAGAATAAAGTCGGGCTTGGCCGAATCCTTTTCAATCTTGGCGCGCAATCTGTTGATATGGGAATTTACCGTGTGTTCATAGCCGTCGTGACCGTAACCCCAGACCGAATCGAGAAGCTGACTGCGCGTATAAACTCGGCCTGGATGGGATGCAAACTGCAGGAGCAAATCGAACTCTTTGGCCGTGAGATCCCTCAAGCTGCCTCTCACTGTGACCTTCCGTTTTTCAACATCGATGAAGAGGCCCTTTGCGCGGATAGTTTTCTGAAGGTCCTGCGTCTTATCTCTAAATGCTTCAGAACGGCGGAAGAGGGCCTTTACACGTGCGAGCAGTTCTCGAACACTAAATGGTTTAGTAACATAGTCGTCAGCACCAACTTCCAGCCCAAGGACCCGGTCTATTTCTGAGGATTTCGCAGTCAACATGAGGATGGGTGTATAGGTGGGGAGCGATCGAAGCTGCCGACATATCTCTAACCCGTCGATGCCAGGCAGCATCACGTCAAGAATAATAAGGTCATATCTCTTCGAGAGCACACATTGAAGGCCATCCTCTCCGGTTTTGGCGATCTCTACGGCATATGCGGTGTCGGTCAGGTGCATCTCCAAGAGCCGACCAATATCTAAGTCGTCTTCTACGACAAGAATTTGTTTAGCCATAAAAACCATATATTCGAGGCAGCAGGAATGCCTTTAGCATAGCGTCCGTCACAAATTCATCACAGCCATAGATTATAGACCCAACTGAAAAAATCCTGGCATGCTGAGGAAATGTCCGCTTTCAATGCCAAGGCCTGGTTTAATCGAGCGAATATTCCATGTGGCGGTAGCCGAGAATTTTAAGAATCGAGACTACGAGTGGTCAGCCCCGCACAGTCGATACAGAGCCAGATTTCGCATGTGACGTCATGCTCCCTATAACAAAACCGCACCCACGCCCGTTCAAATTGGCAAAACTCGCAGAGCCGTTCCTTCGTATGCTCAGAACAGAGCCAGGCTTTGCGCGCACGATCATACGTGGTGGCTTCCTGTCTGCAACCTGCCGGCCCAAATAGACTCGGCAGCTTCAGATCGCATCGATGCCAGATCATCCTCA
>CABVRS010000163.1 GCA_902500745.1 uncultured Nitrospira sp. | reverse complement strand
ATCAAGGCCGGTATTACCAAGCGGAAACCGTACCGCAGCTGGGTGACGCAATACGGAGTCTCACTTGACGAACTGCCGGAACCCTTGAATGTTCCGCAGCCGGATCATCCGACGATCAGGCAGCGCCAGCAGGCCTTCGGCTACACAGTGGAAGAGCTCAAGATGGTGCTCACGCCGATGATCGTCAATGGTGAGGAGCCCATTTCCTCGATGGGTACGGATACTCCGTTGGCGGTGTTGTCCGATCGACCACAACTCCTGTTTAAGTACTTCAAGCAGCTGTTTGCTCAGGTCACCAATCCGCCGATCGATCCGATTCGTGAGCAGCTCGTGATGTCGCTGGTCACGAACATTGGACCGAAACCCAATCTGATGGACGAGTCGCCGGAATCGTGCCGCCGGATCAAGGTACAACAACCGATTTTGACCAATGCGGATCTTCAAAAAATCCGCGGGATTTCCGATCCACACTTCAAGAGCAAGACCTTGCGTATGCTGTTCCGCGTTGCCGAAGGGGCCGACGGCCTCGGGGCCGCGGTCGATGGGCTGTGCCGAGAGGCGTCGCTCGCGATTAAGGAGGGGTACAAGTTTTTAATTCTGAGCGATCGTGGAGTGGGGGAAGAGTGGGCGCCGATTCCGAGCCTCTTGGGCATCTCGGCCGTGCATCATCATTTAGTGCGGGAATGCACCAGGACGGAAGTCGGATTGATCCTCGAAACTGGGGAACCGCGTGATGTTCACCAGTTTGCCTGCTTGATCGGCTACGGTGCCGGGACGATCAACCCCTACCTGGTTTTCGAAACGCTCGTGGACATGGAACGTGACGGGTATCTTCCTGAAGGACTCGACGCGCAGACAGCGGAAAGCAAGTTTATTAAGGCCATCAACAAGGGCTTGCTCAAGATCTTTTCAAAGATGGGTATCTCGACCGTACAATCCTATTGTGGGGCGCAAATTTTCGAAGCCATCGGATTGAGTCACGAGCTCATCGATCGATACTTTACCGGGACGGCGTCGCGGGTCGAAGGGGTTGGCATTCGCGAGATCGGCGAGGAAACTTTGCGCCGGCATCGCATGGCCTATGAACCGGCTGCGATTCGCCAACTGGAGTTCGGTGGGGAAGTCCACTACCGTATTCAGGGCGAACATCATAATTGGAATCCAGACACGATCTATAAATTGCAACATGCCAGCCGTGCGAACGACGCGAAGACCTACGCGGAATTTGCCCAACTCGTCAACGATGAGAGTCAACGACGCTCGAACCTGCGCGGCTTGCTCGATTTCAAGTTTGCATCGCAGCCCATATCCATTGAAGAAGTAGAGCCGGCCAAAGACATCGTTAAACGTTTCAACACAGGTGCGATGTCGTTCGGATCCATCAGCAAAGAAGCGCACGAGACGCTTGCGATCGCCATGAATCGACTCGGCGGCAAGAGCAATACTGGTGAAGGCGGAGAAGATCCTGAGCGCTTCAAGCCGATGCCGAACGGCGACTCGAAGAACAGCTACATCAAGCAAGTGGCGTCGGCTCGATTTGGCGTGACGGCGCATTACCTCGTCAATGCCCGTGAATTGCAAATCAAGATGGCGCAGGGTGCGAAACCCGGCGAGGGAGGGCAGTTGCCGGGGCACAAGGTCGACGAACAGATCGCGCGGTTTCGATATTCGACGCCGGGCGTGCAGCTGATTTCACCTCCACCGCATCATGATATCTATTCTATCGAAGACCTGGCCCAGTTGATCTTCGATCTGAAGAACTCGAACCCGGACGCCGGTGTCTCGGTCAAGCTCGTGGCGGAAGTCGGTGTCGGGACAGTCGCGGCCGGCGTTGCCAAAGCGCACGCGGACAAGGTGCTGATCAGTGGGGACTCAGGCGGCACCGGAGCGTCTCCCTTGTCGTCCATCAAGTACGCCGGTATTCCCTGGGAGTTGGGGTTGGCGGAAACGCATCAGACCTTGGTGCTGAATGATCTGCGTGGGCGTATTCGTGTTGAAACGGATGGGCAGATGAAGACGGGCCGAGACGTGGTGATTGCCACACTGCTTGGCGCAGAAGAGTATGGGTTTGCGACGGCGCCACTCATCGTCGAGGGCTGCATCATGATGCGGAAGTGCCATCTCAATACCTGCCCGGTCGGTATCGCGACGCAAGATCCTGAGCTTCGGAAGAAATTCAACGGCAAGCCGGAACACATCGTCAACTACCTGTTCTTTGTCGCCGAAGAAGTCCGGCAACTCATGGCGAAGCTGGGGTTCAAGACGATCAACGAAATGGTCGGCCGCGTCGATATGCTCAAAATCACGAAGGCGGTTGATCACTGGAAAGCCAAGGGGTTGGATCTCTCGCCGTTGTTGGCCATGCCCGAGGTCGAACCGAACGTGCCACGGTATTGCGTGCAGAAACAGGACCATGGTTTGGCCCATATCTTGGATAACGAACTGGTGGAACTCTGTCGCCCGGCGATTGAGAAGAGCGAGAAGGTGACCATCGAGTTGCCGATTCGCAACGTGAATCGAACGACGGGCACGGTCCTATCGAGCAAAATAGCTAAAAAATACGGCCTCGAAGGGCTTCCGGAAGATACGATTTCGATCAAGTTTAACGGATCGGCCGGGCAATCCTTTGGCGCGTTCCTCGCGCGTGGCATCACGTTGACGTTGGAAGGGGAGTCGAACGACTATATCGGTAAAGGGCTCTCCGGCGGAAAGATCATCGTGTATCCACCGAAGGATGCCCTCTATGATCCGGCGGACACCATTTTGATCGGCAATACCTCGCTCTACGGCGCGACACAAGGGGAAGCCTACTTCTACGGCCGTGCGGGCGAGCGGTTTGCGGTACGGAACAGCGGGGCCCAGACTGTGGTGGAAGGGACCGGCGACCACGGGTGTGAATACATGACGGGCGGCGTGGTTGTGGTGCTCGGGAGAACGGGCCGTAACTTTGCGGCAGGTATGTCCGGCGGCGTGGCATTCGTGCTTGACGAACTGGGCAAGTTTGAAAGCCGCTGCAATACCGGCATGGTGGAATTGGAAGCAGTCGTTACAAAGGAAGACAAGCAGCTTCTCCATGATCTGATCACGAAACACTTCATGTATACCGGCAGCCGGAAGGCCAAGCAGGTGCTCGACACCTTCGAAGCTACCGTACCAAAATTTGTGAAGGTGATGCCCGTGGATTACAAGCGCGTTCTGGAAGAACGGAAACGCAAAGCGAGTGCGGT
>CABVRS010000162.1 GCA_902500745.1 uncultured Nitrospira sp. | reverse complement strand
CTACACGATCAGCTGGCCCACCACGCGTCACCTTGCCGATGATCAAACCTTTGATCCCCCACCGCTTCGCCATTGAATCCGGCACGAGGGAGACACCCAGTCCAGGACGAATGAGCTTCCCGTGCTTGATAAGTTCGGGAACGATACGGTTTACAGTATCGACGGGGACGGCAAATCCGATCCCTGCATAGGCTCCGCTCGGACTCACAATTTGTGTATTGACGCCGATCAGCCGTCCGGCGCTGTCCAACAGAGGACCACCAGAGTTTCCGGGATTGATCGCCGCATCGGTTTGGATCACCCCTTCAATCGTGCGGTTGGACAGCGACTTGATCGTTCTCCCCAGGGCACTGACCACCCCCGTTGTCAACGTGTGGTCCAGCCCGAAGGGATTTCCGATCGCGAGCACCTTTTGCCCCACCCGCAGGTCATGAGAAGAACCGATTGCCAACGGCTCGAGTTGTACATCCGGTGCCTGAATTTGCAGCACCGCTAGATCATGATCGGGATCAGCTCCAACCACCTTGGCTTGATATTCAGTACGATCCGCCAATGTCACTTTAATAGAGTTGGCTCCGTAAATGACGTGAAAGTTGGTGACGATGTGCCCTTGCGTGTTCCAGATGAAGCCGGACCCCGATCCCTGCGGAACCTCCATAATGTCGAGTGACCAGAAATCCCGCTGTATCGCCGTGTTCGCAATGAACACGACAGATTTTGTCGCGCGTTCAAAGACTGCGATGGTGGCCCGTTCGTCGGGCCCCAATTCTGCGGGCGCCGGTGTCACGAGACGGGATTTTCCCTCCGGTCCGTCGTACACAGCACCAAGCGGCTTACCCCACTCACCTGATGTCTGAGGCGGGGAGGACACCATCGCACTACACAGCAAAAGCAGGGTTACAGATAGTAGACGCCTATTCACCGAGGACCTGTACGATGAGTTCACGCGTTCTTGAGCGGGTATCGAAATCGACCAGGACGATTTGTTGCCACGTTCCCAAGAGAAGGGCGCCGGCTGCAAATGGAATGGTGAGTGAAGGCCCTTGGAGTTGCCCTCGAAGATGGCTGTGACCGTTGTCTTCCCCCCGATTGACGGTATTGTGCTGCAACCTGGGATCAGGAGGGATGACTCGATCCCAGAAGGTCTTCGTGTCGGCGCGAATCCCCGGCTCATCTTCGATGATCATAATCGAGGCGGTTGTATGCTTGACGAACACCGTCACAATTCCGTCCCGTAGTTTTGAGGCCACGACGGCATCGGCGACAGATTGCGTAATATTATCGATATCGGTACCGCCCGACATGCGAATCGTCAGCGGAATGGTTAGGACAGCCATCAGATTCTTGCACCTACGAGATTGCGAAGATAGCGACGGTCACTCCGAGTTAACGGTTCGCCGCGGGCTTCTTCAAGAATGGTATCGAACGCGCCGCCCGCCGACAAGACCCGTACCGCGTTCAACACCTTGCTGCTGAGAATCTTTTCTTGCTCCAGAGTCCCGAGATAGGCAAACGCGTCAGATAGGTTTTCTTTGTTTCGAGCATAGTAATCTTGCCCACGTCGCCGATTGCTGTAGGCTTCAAACTGTTCGCACGCCACGAGGATTTCCGCCAACTGCTTTACCCATGCGTTGGCCTTAGCCAACCGCTCCGGGTAATAGTAATACAGCATCACCTGTTGCATCCAAGGCTCCCACTCGACACCAAGGGTTTTCAGGGCAGGCTTCACCGCCCGTAACCGCCGAGCAAGACGGCGAGCATAACCCAGACGCATTTCGACTTGTTCGACTGCCCATGCATCCATAGGCACGCCTGACGACTCAAGATCCCGGCGGTACAGCGAAACAAACGCTTCCGTCTCTCGCCCATATGGCGTCTTGGGGTGAATGGCGCGCCATTCACGAGGCCTTGTTGGAATACCCCGGTGTCTCGCCCAAGACCAAATGGTTCCAAAGAGGTGTCGATCTAGCCCGGCGCGGCCCAGGTCATGCAGTAGGCAGGCAACGTGATACCGCTGTACTCGATCCTGAGGATGCCCGAGGAGATCAGCGACGACTATACACATCTTCGCCGTTCGCACTGCATGTGGGCGATCGTAGCCACGGATTATACGGTTTGGGTCATGCGGATGCGGGTAGTCGTAGAGTTTCATAAGCGCGTGGACAAGCGAACGCGAGATTCCGTGAGATCTCAATCGGGAAGCCTCTGACATGGTAATACGTAACGATCCCTGAGCTGTGCGCTCAAACCGGCGCGAGAATATCGTCGGTCGAATCTAGGTGTCAAGGCGACTCAGACGGTTTTCTCGCCGAATCCTTACAAGTTTGCTATGCTCTGTCGATGTCCTTCCCTCGAGGCTTGGGGCTCATGCAGGTTTGGCTGAGAACTTGTTGCCTCATCATTGCCACGACGATCGGTATGTATCCGACCGCGAGTTTTCCTGGGTCGCTCGATCAGTTGACAGATTTGACCGGGACAATGCAGGTGAATGTCACACTGAAAGGTCGTGACAACTTCACGAGTGAGTATCGGTACGATGTCAGTGTCAGAAACCTGTCGCCAGATCCTATCATCCTCGACTCACTCGTCATTGTACTCGATAAAATTACCAACCTGGCAGGCGAAGATCACGAGGGGCTCACGGGGGAATCCTTTCTAAAACGATTCGACATTCTCGATCAAGACGGTCATACAGAAGACGGCAAGCCTTTTTTTCACGTTCCGACCGGAACTTTGCGCGACCTCGTGCCACAAACCAATAGCCTTCCGGTCCAGGTCCGGATCAGGAACCGTGATTATGTAGCGGTGTTCACTCCTTCCTTCAAAGTACTGGGGCAAAAGCGACCCCCTCCAGAAGAAAAGCGTACGGATGCTCCCACAACTACTTCCGCTCCAGCTCAGAAATCGCCTCCCGCCGCAGATCGCAAGACGGTCGAGAACTTAATTCAGTTGCTGATCAAAAAAGGGCTCTTGACAGAAGAAGAATGGCGGAAGGCGAATCGACCTTGAGCAATACGATATGTACGGCATGCCTGGGACACTGGCCCCGACAAGATCATTTTATCGCAGATCTCGGATTGTCCAAAGCCTACCTTCACGAGGACCAGTTTTTCCCTGGATGGACCGTCGTGGTTTTTCAACGTCACGCCACTGAGTTATTCCACCTAGCACCTCCCGAGCGTATTCAGCTGATCGAGGAGATCACTCTTGTGGCCAACGTTCTGTCTGAAGTCTACCAAGCCAAGAAGATCAACTA
>CABVRS010000161.1 GCA_902500745.1 uncultured Nitrospira sp. | reverse complement strand
TGGGTCAGTCTTCCGGAATACAAACTGAAGTTCAAATCGCGCTTGCCTGACATATTTGCTCCTTCGGTGGGAGTTGACATCCTTCCTGGTTTGAATGCCAGGAATTCCCTCGCGTCTGAACTGATCACCGAGAGGGGTTCGCACTTCGACGCCAGGTGGCTCGTCGTCCTGGAAGACGGCGAGTACTTCTCCCAGCTCCATGCGCTGACACGGTCTGTCCAACCGCCAAGATATTCTGTGCGGCGTTGATATCCCGATCATGGGCGGTCCCGCACGATGGACACGACCATGCACGAATCGTCAAAGGCAATTTACCGACGACGTGCCCGCAGCCCGAGCACGTCTTGCTCGACGGGAAAAACCGATCGATTGTGACGACCTCCTTTCCGTATCGTGACGCCTTCGCTTCGATCAAGCGACAGGCTGAACCGATCGCTGCATCGCTCAATGCGCGAGCCAGGTGGTGGTTTTTCACCAGGCCGCGGATGTGGAGATTTTCCAAGTAGATCCGGTCGAACCGTTTCACTAGATTGGTGGAGAACTTGTGTAAAGTATCCCATCGCGCGTTTCGAATGCGTTCATGCAGCAATGCCAGCCGTTGCAGTGCCACACTCCGCCGCCGGCTGCCTTTCTGCTTCCGTGAAACACGCCGTTGCAACAGAGTCAGCCTGTGCTGGCGTCGTTCAGCGTGATGTGGATTGTCGATCTTCTCGCCGTTGCTCAGCGTTGCGAAAGACGTCAAGCCAAAATCAACGCCGACAGCCTCGCCGGACTTGGGCCAGTCTAGGGGCTCTATCTCCACGACCAGTGAAACAAAGTACTTGCCGGTCGTGGTTTTGATGATTCGGACTGAGGAGGGCATCGGCAGGTAGTCGCGTGTCCAGCGTATGTGCAGTCTGCCTATTTTCGCAACGGTAAGGGTCTTGGTGAGTGGATCAAACCGAAAGCCACGATGTGTATAGTTAGCTGACTGACGCCTGGATTTTTGCTTGAATGTCGGATGAGCCGCACGGTGCTCGAAGAAATTCACGAAGGCTATCTGGAGATCGCGCAAGCTCTGCTGCAGTGGTACGCTGCTCACCTCCCGAAGCCACGCAGTCTCGGGGTGACCTTTGAGTTGCGTCAGCCGCGCATCAGTTTCAGCATAGCCAATCCTGCGTCGATGCTGCACGAGCCCGTCACGACGGAGCGCCAGGGCCCAGTTCCAGACATACCGGACGCAGCCAAATGTTCGCGCCAACTGGAATACTTGTTCTTCCGTCGGGTAGGCACGAAAGGTCCAGCGTTGCTTCATGCAGACTCACCTCGAGAATATGTGTATGTCGTTAAGAAGCCTGAAGAGCCGTCTTCCACGTCCTTAAGGGCAGGGCCTCCGTGCCATGAACGAGGAAGTAAGTAGAGGCTGCCACGTAAGACCATGACGTCTTCCACTCTGCCCGCGGAGCGGGCCACGTGTTGAGGAGAAGCTGTCTGGCCTAGGAACATCGGAGCGCGTCGATTCTGATCAACGCGGTGCGTCTGAGCTGGGGGTGCAGGCACGAAGGAACCCGGGTGGACGTGGTCCACTGCGAGAAGAAGATGTCGAACCACGCCATCCGATGGGCAGGGTCAGTAATCGCCGCGATCTGGACATAGCATGCGCGGACGACGAGATTGGTAAAGCCGCATTCCACTCCTGTCCGGAGCAGAAGTGCGAGCGGGTGTGGTGACGGCGGAGCCATTGAGAGACTAGCTGGGAGGGTCAAGTCGAAGTGTGCCTTTAGCGAGTTGAGCAAAAAGGTGGGACTCACGGGCCAGTTGTTTCGGATCTCCCTGGTGAAGGTGCGCGAGACAGTCCTTCAGAAATTGCGAGGTGAAGGTATCTCGCAGTAAGGCGGTTTCAACCAGGTGAGGGTCTTCGAGCGCAATGCGACACAGGTGTTCGAGATGCATAGTCTCCGTAATCTACAATCCTGTCTCTGTATTACAGGACAACTATGCATCGATGCGGACACGATGATGCGAGGGCGTGTAGGAGTGTTGCACCCATCGACGTGGGATGCGGGGGATTAGCGCGTCGCTTGCGAGGTCTGTGTCCGTTGGAAGTGCGTGAGGCGATCCTTCAGCAGGACGCCGAGAAAGAGGCTCCACCCGATGAAGTTGAAGCCAATCAGAACTGCGGTGTCGAGATCACAATGTAGATCCATTGCGTCCTTCCAAATACCATGCGGTGAGAAAGAAGGCTAGACCAGCCGAAACCGCTAACACCAGTTTATACCAGACCCCGTTAAATGTCACCAATGGGACAAACACCCCGAACAGGGCGATGCCCTTGCTCAGATCGTAGATGGTTCGGATCCCGCTGTCGATCTGATTGGAATTTGGGGGCCAGAAGGGGTGATGTCTGGGAATAGAGCGGCGTCGGAAGGGACAACGGATCGAAGGTGTCATGGCACCCTCGATGGGCCGCTGCCAGCCGCGTGTTGTTGCTCAATCCAGCGTCGCCGTGCCCCCTTGGCATCAGGATGGCACTCCCGACACCGCCAGGCATCCCAGAAGGCTTGGCGCTCGGTGTATTCAGATTCAGGGATGTCCCAACAGAGCGCAATACCACAAGAACTACAGATTGGGGTTAGGCCACCATCAAGCGTGCTCGCGGTTTTTGTGACGCCCATAAGGAGCCTCCACAGAACGATTGGGATTCACGAACGCGCACCCACTGCCCGCTAGAGCGGGCCTGAGTAGCGGGAATCGGCTAGCGTTACCAGGCCGCGCAGGCGTCGTCGCAATAGTGCTGCCATCGGGAATCAGGTATGAAGTCGCACCCGCAGTTCCGGCATTCCCGTGTCGTGTCTATCCAGCTATCTGGACAGCCGGTTTCATGACAGGGCAGTCCATTCACGCGAAGCATCTGACAAGAGGAACAGGAATAGCGCCGCCGGAATCGTCCCGTCACGGAATCGCGCATAGGTGCATGCATGGTTGTGCTCTTTGGATAAATGCTGCGTCGAGAGGAAGGAACGGCAATCAACACCACCAGCCGATGGAAGACAGTTTTCTCATCTAATGGGGCTATCTTGATTCTCTCCTGTTTCATCCGAGTTTCAATATATTAACCACACGCTGTGGGCTCAGAGTCTGTCGAAAACCAGCCTCTCGGACACCTCCCGCTGTTGCGTTTCGAATCAAAGCCCGTGAGACGTCGGAAGAACGTTCGTAGTCATCTTAGGACGTATAAGTGGGAGCGTGTTGCGTCAGTGGTCCGTGGTCCGCGAAGGAGAAATACCTACCGT
>CABVRS010000160.1 GCA_902500745.1 uncultured Nitrospira sp. | reverse complement strand
AGTCAGCCGCGTTCCCGGCTCCTGGGAAGGCGGCTTTTTTATTGGCAAGAGCCGCAGTCGGAGGCTGTTCTGCCAACTACGAAAGGATCTCACGATATGAGCATCCAGACACATACAAACGGATCTGGTAACGGAAACGGAGTGGTCACCTCGTCTGTTCCCCTCACCACTACCCCGTTTCCTGCATCACGTAAGATTTATGTCGATGGCATACATCCTGGCGTTCACGTCCCGATGCGGGAAATTAGTCTGAATTCGACAAAAGAAGCGAATGGCACCCAATCGAGCAACAACCCTGTGCTCGTCTACGATACATCGGGTCCTTATACAGACTCCTCGATCAAGATCGAAATCCGCCAGGGACTCGAACCATTGCGCCGCACCTGGGTCATGAGCCGACAAGATGTCGAAGAACTTCCGGACGTCAGCTCTACCTACGGCCGTATGCGCGCAGCAGACCCAAAGCTGGCTGAACTGCGGTTTCAGCACATCCGCAAGCCCTTACGGGCAAAAGCGGGCAGGAACGTTAGCCAACTTCATTACGCCCGGAAAGGGATCGTGACTCCGGAGATGGAGTTCATCGCGATCCGTGAAAACCAGTCCCGTGAGGCTGCAGGCCACTTGAGCAACCAGCATAGCCAGGGCGGCGGTGTGAAACAGCATCCGGGATTTGCCTGGGGCGCCAGCATCCCTCCGGTGATCACGCCGGAGTTCGTCCGAGACGAGGTAGCTCGCGGCCGCGCGATCATCCCGTCGAACATCAACCACCCGGAAAGTGAGCCGATGATCATCGGCCGGAACTTTCTCGTCAAAATCAACTCCAACATCGGCAATTCCGCCGTCGCCTCATCCATCGAAGAAGAAGTCGAGAAGATGATCTGGTCGACGCGCTGGGGGGCCGATACCGTCATGGACTTATCGACCGGCAAAAATATCCACGAAACCCGTGAATGGATCATCCGCAATTCACCGGTGCCGATCGGAACCGTGCCGATTTATCAAGCACTCGAAAAAGTGAACGGCAAGGCGGAAGATCTCACGTGGGAAATTTTCCGTGACACGCTGATCGAACAAGCGGAGCAGGGCGTCGACTACTTCACGATTCACGCCGGCGTGCGCCTGGCGTATGTGCCGATGACCGCCACACGCATGACAGGGATAGTTTCGCGAGGTGGTTCGATCCACGCAAAATGGTGCCTGGCCCACCATCAGGAAAACTTCGCGTACACGCACTTCGAAGACATCTGCGAGATCATGAAGGCTTATGACGTGGCCTTCAGCCTCGGCGACGGGCTCCGACCAGGATCGATTGCTGATGCCAACGACGACGCGCAGTTTGCCGAACTCGACACCCTAGGCGAACTGACCAAGATCGCCTGGCGGCATGATGTGCAGGTGATGATTGAAGGCCCCGGCCATGTCCCGATGCATATGATTCAGGCGAACATGGAGAAGCAGCTCCAGGTCTGTCACGAAGCACCATTTTACACTCTTGGCCCGCTGACGACCGACATCGCTCCCGGCTACGACCACATCACGTCCGGCATCGGGGCTGCGATGATCGGCTGGTACGGCTGCGCGATGCTCTGCTACGTCACTCCCAAGGAGCATTTGGGATTGCCGACTCGAGACGACGTCAAGACCGGCGTCATTACCTATAAAATCGCGGCCCACGCCGCTGACCTGGCTAAAGGTCATCCCGGCGCCCAAGCTCGTGACAATGCCCTGTCGAAAGCACGATTCGAGTTCCGGTGGGAAGATCAGTTCAATCTCTCGCTCGACCCGGAGACCGCGCAGCAGTTCCATGACGAAACACTGCCTGACAATGCGGCCAAGGTCTCCCACTTCTGTTCGATGTGCGGACCTCATTTTTGCTCTATGAAAATCACACAAGACGTTCGGGAATATGCCGCGCAGCTCCAAGTCGACGAGCAGCAGGCCATTCAAATCGGCATGAAAGAAAAATCCGAAGAGTTTAAGAAGACCGGCTCCGAGATCTACCGGTAGGAGTTCCTTATGCCTAAACCACGACCAGCACCGTTACGGGAACGAGATATCACCCGGCAGATCGCCCGGGAATATTATAAAGAGTTTGATCAGCTCATTGAGAGCGATGTGATCATCGTCGGCGCGGGACCATCTGGACTTATCTGCGCACGTGATCTCGCGACAATGGGATTTCGCACGCTGCTCATCGAGCAGAGCTTGGCACTTGGTGGTGGGTTTTGGTCCGGCGGCTATCTCATGAACAAGGCGACTATCTGCGAGCCGGCGAATGAGATCCTCGAAGAGGTTGGTGTCCCCTGCAAGAAGATCAAAGAATGCGAGGGGATGTACATGGTGGATCCCCCACACGCCACCGGCGCCCTGATCGCAGCCGCCTACAACGCCGGTGCGAAGATGATGAACCTGACCCGCGTACTCGACTTGATCCTCCGTAACAATGGCGCGCTGGAAGGAGTCGTCGTCAATAACACCACGGCAGAGATGGCCGGCCATGATCTGATCCACGTCGATCCCATCGCCCTTGAGAGCAAAATCGTGGTGGATGCCACTGGTCATGATGCCATCGTGGTCGAGCTTCTCCATAAACGAAATCTGTATAATAAGGTACCTGGCAACGGCGCCATGTGGGTGGCACGATCTGAAGAAGAAATCATGGACCGGACGGGAGAGGTCTATCCCAACTGTTTCGTGATCGGATTGGCAGTCGCCGCCGTCTACGGCACACCCCGGATGGGTCCCGCTTTCGGATCGATGTTGTTGTCCGGTCGGTACGGCGCGGAATTGATTAAGAAAAAGTTGAAACAGGAGTAACGTGACTCGTCATTCGTCAAGACCCTAGGGACACAAGACCGTTCTAAACTGGCATGACGAATGGCCGGAAACGTGTAACATATATGGATGTTCAGGATTTCCTGCTCCAAGGTGAAGGGCGCGAAGAGGACAAGCGTCAGGCGTGGAAATTGTTTCAACAGGCCTTTGAGCGGCAGATGAAAGGGCAACTTGAAGAGGCAGTCAACCTCTACAAGCAATCGATCGCAACTCATCCCACTGCCGAAGGCTACACGTTCTTAGGCTGGACTTATAGCTTCATGGGGCGACTTGATGACGCCATTGAGGAATGTCACAACGCGATCGCGCAAGACCCGGACTTCGGCAACCCCTATAACGACATCGGTGCCTATCTCATTGAAAAGGGTGAATTCGACGAGGCCATTACATGGTTTCAGAAAGCGATGCAGGCAAAGCGATACGAAAGCCCGGCCTATCCGCACC
>CABVRS010000159.1 GCA_902500745.1 uncultured Nitrospira sp. | reverse complement strand
AATCGTGTCGTCGATGAGGGCGCCAAAGTCATCCTGTGCTCGCATCTTGGCCGTCCAAATGGTGCGTTCGACCCCAAATACAGCTTAGCCCCTGTCGCCAAACGCCTTGGACGACTGTTGGGGAAAGACGTGACCTTCGCTCCGGACTGTATGGGCCCGGCCGTCGAAAAGCTAGTCGGCAAGATGAAAGACGGAGACGTGCTCTTACTGGAGAATCTTCGTTTTCACGCCGGCGAAGAAAAAAACGATGACACCTTCGCCAAAGCCCTGGCCTCACTGGGTGATGTCTTCATTAATGACGCATTTGGAGCGGCCCATCGAGCGCATGCCTCGACCGTCGGCATCACCAAGTACATCAAGGATTCAGCGGCTGGAGCCCTGCTGAAAAAAGAAATCGAATATCTTGAGGGTGCGGTTGCCAATCCCGTGCGCCCTTTTGCCGCTGTCCTGGGAGGCGCGAAGGTGTCCGGAAAGATCGGCGTCATTGAAAACCTGGGAAAGAAGGTTGATAAGGTCATCATCGGCGGCGGCATGGCGTTTACCTTCTTGAAGGCAAAAGGCATGGAGATCGGAAATTCACTCGTTGAAATGGACATGCTGGATTTTGCGCGCGGCATCGAAGACCATGCCCTCTCACGCGGAGTCAAATTTTACCTCCCCGTCGATTGTGTGGTGGCCGCCAGCCGGGACGTAGGCGCGGAAACAAAGATTGTTCCCGTCCAAGAGATTCCCAAAGGGTGGTATGCGTTGGATATTGGCCCAGCCTCGGTCAAGCTATTCAATGAAGCGGTCCAAAACGCCAAAACCATCCTGTGGAACGGGCCGATGGGCGTGTTTGAAATCGACGCCTATGCCAGAGGCACTTTTGCCATGGCCCATGCGATCGCCGATGCCTATGCCCTCACGATCGTCGGCGGCGGCGAGACCGCGCTGGCTGTTCATCGGGCCGGCGTATCCGAAAGCATGTCGTTCATTTCGACCGGGGGTGGTGCCGCGCTGGAACTACTCGAAGGGAAAACACTTCCCGGTCTCGCGGCGCTGCCTGACCGCTCGACGTAATCACCAGTCCGCAACGATAACCCTATTTCCAGGAAATACCGTGCGTACAGTCCTGATCGTCGGCAATTGGAAAATGAATAAGACCGCATCCGACGCGGTGCCGTTCATCCGCGAGTTGGACGAACGCCTTCGTGGCCTCCCGTCGCACATTGAGCTTGTCGTGGCTCCCCCATTCACGGCCCTGCACGCGGTCCGCACCACGCTCGCCCCTTCTTCTCGCGTGCAGCTCGGAGCACAAGATATGTTCTGGGAAGATCAGGGTGCCTACACGGGAGAAGTTTCGGCACCGATGCTCATGGACCTCGGGTGTCGCTACGTCATTCTTGGTCATTCAGAGCGGCGAACGCTCTTTGGCGAACAGAGCGACGGCATCCACAAGAAACTCCGAGCGGCACTCAGACATGGACTCCGCCCGATCCTCTGCATCGGCGAATCGCTTGAGCAGCGAGAGCATGGGATAACGGACGACGTGCTCACCCAACAGTTGGGCGAGAGCCTGTCCGGCTTCACCGCCGAGGCCTTGGCCGAGATCACGGTCGCTTATGAACCGGTATGGGCGATCGGCACCGGGAAATCTGCAACTGCAGAGCAAGCCGTGGCCGCGCACCAAACCATTCGGCAGGTCCTTGCTACCACCATTTCTCCCGCGATCGCCGATTCCACCAGGATTCTGTATGGCGGGAGCGTCACGCCCCAGAATATCGAGTCTCTGCTCTCATCGAACCAGGTGGACGGGGCACTGATCGGAGGCGCTTGTCTCCAGGTCGATTCCTTTGCTACAATCGCGAGCGCTGCTTCAGCCGCTCGATCAATCGGAGTTTAAGATTTCATGATGTATACGCTGATCGTCGTCATTCATGTCTTTGTCTGTTTTCTGATGATCGGGGCGATTCTGCTCCAATCAGGGAAAGGGGCAGAGATCGGTGCCTCTTTCGGCGGATCCAGTCAGACGGTGTTCGGTAGCCGTGGCCCGGCCAACTTTTTGAGCAAGCTGACGGTGGTCGTCGCGGCCATCTTCATGGTGACCTCATTCAGCCTGGCGATTTTAGCAAAACAGCGAAACTTCTCATCCACGGTCATCGACATGCAGCCCAAGAGCGACCCCACAGCTCCAGCAACTCCCCCTCCTGCCCAACCCACAGAGAACGCACACCCCGCAGGGGAGACTCCAGAGGGCAGCCACTGATCCAGGACGACTCTTCGCTCTTCGCAATCCAGGGCACGTCGGTTCGTGCCAAATGGGACCATCCGTTCGACAACCGCTGTGCAGATGTATTTTCTATTAGATCCGGGTCAACCAGGACTCGTGCGTACGATCTTCGCCACGCACGATTGAGAAGAAGGCATTTTGAAGGGTGCGCGTAATCGGCCCCGGGGTGCCGTTTCCGATTCGGCGGTTGTCGATTTCCCGGACCGGGGTCAGTTCGGCGGCCGTTCCCGTCACGAAGACCTCGTCCGCAATATACATTTCGTCCCGTGTGAATCGCTCTTCGACGACGGCGATGTTTCGTTCCTGAGCCAGTTGCATGACAGAGTTTCTCGTAATCCCTTCAAGGACCGAGGTCAATGGCGTCGTCTTCAGCACGCCCCGACGAATAATGAACACGTTTTCACCCGTTCCCTCGGCAACATAGCCCTCCGGATCAAGAAGAATCGCTTCGTCATATCCATCAGCTTTCGCTTGTTGCTTCGCCATAATGGAATTCACATAGTATCCGGATATTTTTCCTCTGGTCATGGACACGTTGACATGATGTCGTGTGAAGGAGGAGATGCAGGCACGCATGCCATTGGCCAGCGCGTCGTCTCCCAAATACGCCCCCCACTTCCACACCGCGATGGCGACCCGAATAGGATTCTCTCCTGGATGCACACCCATCGCGCCATATCCGATGTACACCAATGGGCGAATGTAACAGGCGTCGAGACGATTGCTGCGAACTGTTTCCACAATGGCATCGGTGATCTGTTTCTTGTCATACGGCATGACCATCATGCCGATGTGCGCCGAATCGAACAAACGATCGACATGCTCCTGAAGCCGAAAGATAGCGGATCCCGACTTTCCCTTATAACACCGAATGCCTTCAAACGCTGCCAAGCCGTAGTGGAGCGAATGCGTGAGAATGTGGACATTGGCCTCCCCCCAGGCCACCAATTTCCCATCCATCCAGATTTTCTCGACTGGTTCAAGCATTGAGGGCGATCTCCGCGTAGGGATGATGACCGATGGTTATACCGCACACCGAGTGGAATATAGCCTGAGGCTACTCAAGGGTCAAGCAAACGAACCAGTCATTGACTAG
>CABVRS010000158.1 GCA_902500745.1 uncultured Nitrospira sp. | reverse complement strand
GAGACCGATATGGATAAGACCCCTAAGGAAAGTACCTGATGTCAGAATGACTGCTCTGGTATGAATAGTCTTGCCGGCTCCCGTCACAAGACCGGTAATCGCTCCTCCGGTGACCAGCAATCTGTCAACGACACCCTCAGCTAAAGTCAGACAGTTCTCCAACGAGAGAGTGTCTTGCATCGCCGCACGGTACAGCGATTTGTCGCATTGCGCGCGTAGGGCGCGCACCGCCGGGCCTTTACTCGTATTGATGAATCTAAACTGAATGCCGGCGCGATCCGTATTCCGCCCCATTTCACCGCCGAGGGCATCGATTTCCTTGACCAGGTGCCCCTTAGCAATCCCACCGACTGCCGGATTGCATGACATCTGGGCGATACGGCTTAACTCCATAGTTAAGAGCAACGTGTTCGCTCCCATTCGTGCCGCTGCGAGGGCCGCCTCGCAACCCGCATGGCCACCACCGACCACGATTACATCAAAGGTTGTGGACAATGGCATCCCTACTTTCCAATACAAAATTCTGAAAAAATACGGTCCAGAATATCATCTGTCGTCACAACGCCGACGATTTCACCGAGCGCGTCAGAGGCCCCACGAAGATCAACCGCAACAAACTCAGGTTGGATACCTCCGTCTACCGACACCAATGCCTCATCGAGGCAACCCACCGCCCGCTCCAAGGCCAGGCGATGACGCAAATTTGTGATGATAAACCCTTCGCTAGACTCTAACGACGGATCCCAAAACCGAGACTCAATCACTCGCTTCAATTCCTGTACGCCTTCTCCAGTGTGAACTGAGAGGGGGACAACCGTATGATGGAAGCGTTGAGAGAGCGACTCACAGAGTCGGACGACCGATGTTGAATCAACAAGATCGATCTTATTGAGCACAACCAGATCTTCACGAGCCAGTATGGAAAGCGTCAAATCACTTCCTCCAGACTTGGCAAGTTCCGCCGCATCAACCACATGGAGGACCATGTCGCTCTCTTCCTGAGCTAATCGGGATCGCTTTATGCCTTCCCGTTCAACTACATCACAGGTTTCCCGGAGGCCCGCCGTGTCCACAAATGTAACGCGTAACCCCCGCCAATCGACCGACTCCTCGATCAAATCCCGAGTCGTACCAGGAATATCCGTCACAATCGCCCGGTTCTCTTGAAGTAGCGTGTTCAATAAACTCGATTTCCCTACATTCGGCTTCCCGGCAATGACAACGCGGGCCCCTTCTCTCAACACGCGACCTGTCTCTGCCGTCGCCAACATGCGCCGAATTTGTTCGCGTGTGTTGTGAAGCGACGTAATCAGTTCCTCTCGTCCGACAAATGAGATATCTTCCTCCGAAAAATCAATTCCCGCCTCGACATGGGCCAGTAAAGCCATGAGAGAATGTCGTAATCCACCAACCTGTTGTCCCAGCGCACCCCGGAGCTGACGTTGGGCCATTTTGAGGCCTAGATCCGATTTGGCTTTGATCGTATCTAAGACGGCTTCCGCCTGAGATAAATCCAGACGCCCGTTCAAGAATGCCCGTTTGGTAAACTCCCCCGGCTGGGCGAGGCGGGCGCCGGCATGGACACAGGCTTCACAGACACGTTTGAGGGCAACCCCACTCCCGTGGCAATGAATCTCGACAACGTCCTCTGCGGTGAAGGACCGGGGCCGCTTCATATAGACCACCAAGCCTTCATCGATGATGCACGTGCTGTCGAAAGGTTCATCGGAAAGTGAGCCGGCCGATTGTCCAGAGTAACGAAGGTCGAAAATATCCACAACATGAAGCGCGTGTGATGAGATGGAAAGCAGGGACTGATTGGATCGCAGTCTCACGACCTTGCTTGCAATATGAGCGGCCTCCGGTCCACTGATCCGTACGATTCCTATACCACCTTCGCCCATAGGGGTAGCAATCGCACAGATGGTATCTTCAGGCGATCCATCGATAGGCATGATCTCTGGCACTCCTAATGCCTACGGATATCGGTGGAAACAGACGATCATGCTTTCTTACCGTCTGCCTCCTCTACGCTGGGTAATATGGGACGATTTTTGAAAAAGAAACGATCGGTGACAAACTGCTGAACGATGCTCAGCACATTGTTTGTGAGCCAGTAGAGCACTAAGCCGGCTGGAAAATTAACAAAGAGGAATGTCATGAACACGGGCAGCATCAGCATGATTTTCGCTTGGTTTGGATCCATAGTGGTAGGTTGGATCTTTTGCATCACGAACATGCTGACTCCCATGACGACGGGGAGAATGTAGTAAGGGTCCTGCACGGACAAGTCGGTAATCCAAAGCCCCAAGGGTGCTTGGCGTAGATCGATCGTCATATACAGAATATTGAACAAGGCCACGAACACCGGCATCTGTAACACCATCGGAAGACAACCGCCCACCGGATTTACCTTGTTATCACGGTAGACCTTGATGAGTTCCTTGTTCAGCCGTTCTCGATCATCTTTGAACTTTTCCTGTAGCGCCGCCACTTTTGGCTGGATACCCTGCATCTGCTTCATAGACTTGTAACTCTTGTACTGCAGAGGGATAAACAGCACTTTAATCCCAACGGTCAGCAGGATGATGGTTATCCCATAGTTATGGGTGTACTCGTTGATTGAGCGGAGGACATAGAAAATGGGTTTGGCAACCGCTCGAACCGTGTCCCAGCTTCCAAAAAGAAACCATCCGAAATCGATCGTATCCTCTAAGCCGATCTGCAAACTCGCAAGAGTGTCGTATTCCTTGGGGCCGGCGAATAGCTGAAGCTGAAGCGGGACTCCAGAGGTATCGATCGGTAGACGAACCGCGCTTGAAACCAATTTCTCACCCTGATTCTTGACCAGGACCGAGGAACTGACCTTCGGCATCACCGCCGCGATAAAATACTTGTCCTGGAGGGCCGCCCATTTGACGGAGCCCTTACGTTCGGCCTCGGAGTCAGGGGTGCTCTTTTCAACCTTGTCGTCGACCAGCGATGCAGCTCCTACCGACCCGATGAATCCTTCCCCCCAGTCCACGACGCCAAAATTCGTCCCCAACTCAACTTTGACCGACCCTGGCAAGCCAGTCGGGATCACTTCCATGTCCATGACATAGCTGGCGGCGTGAAAGGTCAGCCGCTTTTCCAACCGTATCCCTGCGCCGGCGTTCTCGTAGGAGAACGTGACATGTCCGGTCGGATGATCTTGGTCTAGAGTCGTGAAATCCTTTTCGACGCGGTAGATTCCTTGCCCTAACTCTTTCGTGAGGGCGGCGTCATCCACGGTGACAGTCAAGGGGTCCGCAAACTTTCCTCCTTGCCTGACTAGTTGAACCGGTGCTCCAGTATCCGAGGCACTGCGATAGCGTGTCAGTTCCCAGCTCGTGAGTGCTGCCCC
>CABVRS010000157.1 GCA_902500745.1 uncultured Nitrospira sp. | reverse complement strand
AACCAGACGAGCGCGATGGTGATCACCGCCAGCGATCCGCCGGTGAGGACCAATTTTGGGTAGGACCAGGAGCGGCGGAGCAGGTAGGCCAGTGGTAGAAAGGCCGCGACGATGACGAGTTGTCCGATTTCCACTCCGACGTTGAAACTGACCAGGCCCAGTAACAGAGAATCTTGAGGCAGTCCGAGATCAGTGAGCACGGCGGCAAATCCAAACCCATGAATCAGGCCGAATCCAAACGCAATCATCCAGCGTCGTTTCATCATCATTGGATACAAGTTGCCAAGCCCTGCGAGCACCACCGAGGCGGCAATGGTCGATTCCACCAACCGTGAGGGCAATCGAATGATATCCAGAGCGGCCAGACTCAACGTCAAAGAATGGGCAACGGTAAAGGCCGTGACAATGCTGAGGACCTTCCAGCACACCGACGAAAAATTACCCGCCGCCTGCCAGCGACCATCAGCTCGGACCAAGACTGCGGGGAGCAAAAGGGCGAGCAGGAACAGAACATGATCAAATCCAAGCCAGATATGCGAAATACCTTCATGAATAAATTGCCTACTCTCACCCCAGCGAGACAACGTGGTCATAGAGAATTCCTGGGCCGGGGATTCTTGGCTGAAAATAGCGGTGTTGGTTTGTTCCGCTTGAGTTATACGCAGGAGCCCCTTGTGCTGTGCGTCGATATCGAACAGGAGCCGGTAGTCCACCGCGAGCCGTTCGATCGCCTCGCCGCAATCCGAACGGAAACGTAGGACTGAGTAGGCCCCGTCCGTGTGATGATCGATGAGTTGTTCCAGCACCTGAGTCGTACAGACCTGCCTGTTCCCTGATAGGGTAAGGCGTGACGATGCGTAAGCAGTGATCTCGTTGTGTTTGCTTCGGACTTCCCCCCAGGTGAGTTGCCCATTTCCGTCACTGTCCAATCCAATCGCACTGTCAAGATCGCGTAAGGCGATGTCCCATTGTCCCTCAATGTGATCACGCTGAATCGAGAGCGAGAGATAGCTATCGCTGGGTTTGTGGGCCCAAGCGGGAAGAAGACTGAGCAGCAGCCAGGTGATGACGAGCAGGGTGCGCATCAGAATCGTGCCTCCTGAAACTGTGTCGCAAGTTGTCGCAACTGAAAGTCTTCCACACGGTTCGCCTTCATCCAATCAAGCACCGGCTGAGCGGCTGCTCGGTTCCCAGCTGCGAGAGCGCTTTCGAGAAGGATTCTGGCATCCGCTGGTTCGCGCTGGACGTTCCAATTGACCTGAGCTAACGGCAGTGCCAGTTTCGCATCGTGAAGCAAGGCCAGTGTGAATCGTGCCTCCTCCCTGACATGGAGGTTTGTTCCGCGCTCACGGCTGGCGGCAAAGCGGGCTGTCAGCTCGGCTGTATGGTTTTTGAACGCGGGCAGCTGTAACGCCTGTTCCGCGAGAGCGAGACGCAGAAGCAATCCATCGGCCCTCGTTTCAGATTGAAGTAGGGAAATGGCGTCCTGATAACGGCGTTGATCCAGCAGGAAATCCGAATAGGTGCTGAGCAAATACTGATCTTTAATGCCGACTTTGAACGCTTCGGAGAAAGACATCTCCGCCTCTCGGATAGCCCCCGTGCGTGCGGCTGTCTCAGCCAGGATCGTCGCAATCCAGATTCGCTCACGACCCGTGAGGGTGGAATCCGATAGAATCTGCTGGAGGAGCTCCCGGCTTTTCGTTGATTGTCCCGTCACTCCAGCGATATCGCCCAGGCATCCGAGAAGCACATGAGCGGCCGCCAACCGTGCGAGTCGCTGACAGGCTCGGCGGGCATCGTCGTACCGCGCCTGCACGTGAAGAACGGATGCTTTGGTAAGCCAGGCCTGGGCATTGGTCGGTTGGACTGCCAGCACCTGGTCGAGGTCGGCTAGAGCCTGATCGAATTCATGGGCGTTCTGCCGGATCGTTGCCCGTAAGAGGAGTGCGCTAGGCGGAGGCATGGACTCGCTCCACCAGGGACTGAGGATCGCCTGCGCTTGCCCAAGGAAACGCGGATCGCCTTCCGATCGGCCTTGTTCGATGTAGCGAGTAGCCAGTTTCACGGCTGATGCAAGATCGCGCGGATTTTGCCGTAGATCAGTACGCAAGCGATCAAGCTCACGCGCAACGGGATCGGACGCCTTGAAACTGAGCCGTTGGAGAACCTGCGCGTCATCCGTTGGCCGGTAGGGTTCGGGGTACGCGGCGCCGACGTCGCTCAACACGAACCATCCGATCATGCTTACAACTGTGAGCAATCGAGTCATGGGTTACTCGCGTGAATAGGTGATGGGAATGCGCATGGCGACTTGCTGTCGGTCTAATGGGCGGTCAAGCTGCATCGGGAAGGCTCGCTGCACGAGTGCCATCGCCTCCTGATCGATGCGATCCAAGCCGGAACTCTTCACGACCGCGAAGTCCAGTAAGGTTCCATCCCGTGAGACCACGGCCTTGACCATGACCTTGAGGGGGCGTGAGTCATCCAGTGACGGGCGAGAAGATCGCTTGAGTGCCTCCAGCCGCCGAAAGATTGCCTGTTGAAGCCAGCCGTAGTCTGGCCGTATCTCGGAAACAGCGGGAGTGTCTGATGCCGTTGCTGACACCGGCGATGCCTGGATGGCGTCAATGGATCGAGCGCTCTCTTTGACGGGAGCGGCGGCCACGGCTGTTTCCAGTTGAGCTGGTGCTTGTGTCGTTGAGCCGATCGGCATTTCAGTCGGCTGTTCTGGTGGCTCAGTTGTCTGGACCAGGGGAGGGGGCAATTCATTCGGTATCGAGGTGGTAACTGTCTCGCTTGAGGATGTGACCGATGAAGGGCTGTCAGTGATGGATGTCGGTGTGAACGGTGCTTCAGTCTTTAGGGCAAGTGAAGTGCTGCGTTCAGCAGATGGGACTGCTTGGCGATTGGTGCGATTCGCGTGAGCAGGGGTGGGTGCTCGCATTAGGCGTCTCGATATGGTCGGTTCGGAGGCATCGACCAGTTGAGCGGGTCTATCGGCTGTTTGTGTCGATTGAACGAGCGTGACATCCCAGTGAAACGGTTCATTGTGAATAGTAATCAGTGATTGATGAACAAGCGGGAAGAGGCTGAGAAGCACGAGTCCGTGGAACGCGATCGACCCGAGCCACCCCTGCAGAAATGGCATTCTTGACTCTTGTATTATTATTTCTTGATTCACGCCGTTGTCCTGTCGTGATGCGGGTGCCGCATCATCGTGCGGCACCCGCAGGGTGATGGCTAGAATGCTTCCCTTGGATCGATGTGCCGACGGTCCCGACCGTCGAACGGCGTTGGGAGGAAGGGAAACTCTGTTGAAATTCCGTTGGCCGTCTTGTTGTTGCCGACTGATCCGACGTTGAAATTCACGCCGTCGCCAAGGTTTGGTACGGCAGGGTTCGTCAGAATTCCGCCAACCACACGTAATGCCACATCTGTGACATCGTCGTTCGG
>CABVRS010000156.1 GCA_902500745.1 uncultured Nitrospira sp. | reverse complement strand
GCCGGCGTCGGCTGCGAAAGTCCACCCATTTCCATTCCCATTGAAAGATCCAGGCGATCGGAAGCGGCAGCGGTCGTCCAATAAAACTCGTTGACCGTCAGGGAGAGGGTGGGATCCTTGACGATCAGTTTGTGGTTCTGTGCGGCTTCCCGAAGCAAGACGGCATACAGATTTCTGGTCAGGACCCTCAGCGCGTCTACGTGGTTCGGATCGATGATGAGGATGCGGTTGAGTAAGGCGACGCGATCGCGCAGGTCGGGAAATGAAGCGGCGCGGGCAGCGGCGGCCGTCAAGGCACCAGGTTGATCGTCGGGTCCCCACCAAACAAGGGAGTCGGGAAGGGCGCGGCTTGATTCGGTGGCAAAGGGTATCGTGTCAGCCACCATGCCCGGTGCTTCCGGCATGGTCTTCACAGGGAGATGGAAGACGGCGTTGTCACGTGGGAACCCATGTGGCCGGAGCCCGGTAAAGACCACCCATTGAGTGGTGATGGACTTGATTGCACGGCGCTCACGTTTGACTGTACTGGTCCACTGGACGGTGCCTGGCCCGTAGGCTACCGGCGAAGTGAGCGGATCCTGATACTGGACGGTCACCTCGACCAGGGTGGTCGGGACTCCGATGACGTTTCCATTCGGGGTGAGTCGGAAGGATCCATTCGAAATCGACCGGCTATTGGTACTGGTCAGATGAAGGCCCGTTCCCGGAGGTGCGACGCCGAGGGCATCCATCACAAAGGCGGAAGCAGGAGCGCGAGATAGGGCATCGCCATAGAATACGAGGGGACCGGCACTGGGCCACAGGACGTTCATCCCAATATCCGACCGCTCCATGAACGAGGCATGACCCGCCGTCAATGCCTGCCAACAGGCGTCGTACGAGGGATCGGCAGGGGCGGATTGTGTGGACTCCGCTGCGTGACCGATTACCTGTTCGTATTGGCATGCAAAGTCCAGTTGTCCGGCCGCGATTTTATCGCCATGCGCGATGGCTTCAGCATAGCGCAGAGCTGTCTCAACGGCAGCCTTGCGGGCCGTCCCACCAGGCTTCGCCTGATGCGAGGCCTTGGACGCAGCGCCGGCGAGGCCCGGCAAGGTCGTATCAAAAAACGTGAACAGTCCTGACAGAATGAGAATTCCGAGTAATGGATTCATAGTCATCATGAACGGGCATCGAGATGTTGTGGGTTATCGGATCTTTGCGGCTTTCAGAATATTCTGGCGCATGGCGGCACGGTCGACCGTCGACAAGCTCGGGGCCGGACTATGGCGACAGAGTGAGACGGTTTGGCGCAGGGATGCGACGAACACTTCACAGTTGGGACAGGCGCCTACGTGCCGCCGAATTTCGTGGCAAATATCTCCTGCGAGTTCATCATCGATATAGGCGGACAGCTGGCGGAGAATGTCCAGGCATCTGCTCTTCCCATGGTCATGCTGGTGCCGAGTCGAAGAAGGGCGTGCTTGCTGTCCGGAAGTTTGGCGCTTTGCCATGGAACGGTTTCCTCCGCTATCCAAGTAGAGCGTGTTCGTGCTCAGGTTCAGCCTGGCCGAGTCCTTGGGCACTGAGTTGACGACGTACAAACAGCCGCGCCCGATGCAGCCGCGATTTCACCGCGCGCTCATTCAACCCCATGATGGTGCCGACCTCTTTCGCACTCAAGCCTTCCATGTCCCGAAGCACCAAGACCATCTTGTACTTCTTCGGTAACTGATCGATGGCGGCATCGAGCGCATGCCGCAATTCCTTGTTCTGGAGCGCTTCTTCGGGACTGAGGCCATCGATCGGAATCTGGAGTCGAAATTCGCCGTCAGATGTGGGAATGAACTCCTCGAGCGACAGTTCACGATCCGGGGCCCCTTTGCGTCTTCGCCGCATGCGCAAGCAAGCCCGCGAGGCGATGGCATAGAGCCATGTCGAAATTTGAGCGTCGCCACGGAATCTCTCGAAGCCTCGGTACGCATTCAGAAACGTGTCCTGCACCAAATCTTTCGCCGCTTCCGGCTCGCCGCACAAACGATGCGCGAAACGGTAAATTAGATCCACATGATCTCTATAAAGCTTATCAAACACCTTCACGGTTCGTGAAGGTGTGGAGGATGACGTCGGTGGACGACGGCTCGTGGGGAATGTGCGCATAGGGTGAAGAGTCTACGGGGGGACCGAAAAGAGAGTCAAGATGAAGATGGGAGATGCGGAAGCTATTTCACCCGATGAAATTCGACGATGTCGCCGTGCCCGTTGAGTTCCACGGTGATTGGTGTCCCTTCCTTCATGCCATTCAGGGTTCCCTTTTCGTGATCCGTCGGATAGGTCTGCTCACCCTCTGGTGTCCAGAGCCTGACACTCGTCCGATCCGAGGTGGCGAACTCTAAAGGGCCGGTCACGAATCGTCGGTCCAGAGGCGTGTCGTTCGCGCGGGAGAGGTCGGCGACGACGTGGTGGTCATGAATGCGCAGGGTCATCGTCTGTCCGACTTTGGCATTCTTGATGCCGATTTTGGCGTTGACGTTGACGATGCCGATCGGAGTCCGAAAGAAAATAAAATTGGATTTGAGTTTAGAGATGGTGCCGGTCAGCAAGAGGTGGGCTTGAGACCCACGGGTGGCGAGCTGTCCGATCTGGAGGTCGTACTGAAGGTCATGGACACCGATGACGGTATTGGTCGCGTCAACCTCGACGGTGATCGAATCACCGTCTTTTCGGTTCGAAAGAGCCCGTGCATGGTTGCCCATGCGGAGGACCTGCTCACCCTTGGGCGTCCATCCGATCAGCTGTGTGTCATCTTCGTCGTTTCGCTTGAACGGTCCGCTCAAGTAGCGGTGGACGAGTGTGCCATCGGTTCGTTTGACAATGTCCACCACCAGATGGTCGTCGTGGATCACAAAGGAGACTTCCTGTGAAGCCGGTATGGTCTTGAGCGTGGTGGTCGAGCTCAATGACAACAGCCCGACCGGTGTTTTAAGGAAGACGATCCCCGGCTTTGCTCGCCAGACATGGCCCTTGAGCCTGATCGAGGGATTAGGCTCATGTTCTGGAGTGGAAACCTCGGACTCTAGCTCGGTTGTCTCTTCTTCCTCGGGCTGGATGTAGGAATCTGGCTCAACCGACTCTTCTGCGGGATCAGGGATCTCAGACTCACGTGGCGGCTTAACCTCGGAGGATGAGTCTGAGTGAGCAGGTGTCTCTGGATCAGGTGGCGCAGGGGGTTCACTAGGTGCTCCAATTTGGTCGGGTGCTGGGTTAAAGGGATCCTGAAAGACTCGCTCCTCCGCCACGCTCGTGGTTCCGATTGTCAGTGTTCCCACGAGGAAGAAGGTGCAGGATAATTGGAGAGTCAGTGACGGTCGAATCATATGCAGGATTTCAAATCTGATCTGGTCGGGGTCGCCATCGGTAATGCCGAGTGCCTCAACCCATCCATAATTATGCGAATAACATGTGCTTTCCGTGGAGTCAACCCGAAAGAACGTTTCGGAAG
>CABVRS010000155.1 GCA_902500745.1 uncultured Nitrospira sp. | reverse complement strand
CGTGAGACCGGTGTCATCACCACTGTGGTTGGCACAGGCCAACATGGTTTCAATGGGGACGGACCGGCGCTCGAGGTCAATCTGACGTGGCCGGCAGCGATTGCGTTCGGCGAAGATGACGTCCTCTATATTGCGGATACGCAAGCCCATAAAGTTCGACGCTACGATTCCAAGACCGGGATGGTTACGACGATCGCGGGGACCTGGACGGCTGAAGACGAAGCGCGCGATCAGCCGTTAGTGGCGAGAAACTTGGTCGTGCTGTCCGGGGATGCCATCGGAATCGATTTCAGCGATGATCAGGGATGGCTCATGCCGGTCTGTTCCGATGGGTTGGATATGTCGATGTATTTGGACGATGGAAAGTCGGCGATGGAGGCCCGTCTCTACGACATCGTCGGGCTCGCGGTGGACGGCAAGGGCAATGTGTATGTCGTTGACAAGGGGAGCAATCGTGTTCGAAGGATCGACGCGCAGACAGGCATCATCTCGACCGTCGCGGGGGTGTGCCGATATGGATATGACGGCGACGACAAGCCGGCGGTCAGAGCCATGCTCCATGCTCCGGAAGCCGTGATCTTTGACGGAGCGGACAATCTGTATATCTCCGACACCATGAATCATCGGATTCGTAAGGTCGATGCGAAGACCGGCGTCATCACGACGGTGGCCGGGAACGGGGATAGCGGGTATGAAGACAAGAATATCGGTGGCTGCGGTGCCGCTCGATTTGTCGCCAAAGAATCGGCCGGAATGTTAAAACACGGCGATGGTCTGCTCGGGATCGACGCGGTGGTGAACTCTCCGGTCGGCCTAGCCTTGGACTCTCAGGGCCGTCTCTATATCTGTGAGCGCGGAGAAAACAAAATCCGCCGGTTGAAGCTCTCGTAGTCCACACCTCATCGTTGTCACGTTTGTCTCACCTCCGTTTTGTGGTATTCTGAGCCCGATGTGTTCTCGGAGTACTATACGGTGCCACTAACGTCGATCGGCAGTTCTCGCTCTCACCTTGTTGGATTTTTTTCCGGACTGATCGTGCTTGCTAGTGTCCTCGGTGCATTCGGGATCCCCCTAGTCAGTTCCGAAGGAATGACGGTCAGGTCCTATGTGGTCCAGGGGGATCTGCCGAATGCTGCTGATGATGCTGCGTGGCAAAAGGTTCCACCGATCACGATTCCTCTGAGCGGACAGGTCGTTACCAGGCCGGTGTGGCCGGAACCGACGGTGCGCGCACTGACCGTGCGGTCCATACACAACGGCACCGATATCGCCTTTCTCCTGGAATGGCAAGACAACACCAAGAATGATCGCCTGACTCCGGGGACGTTTCGAGATGGGGTGGCGATCGGTCTTCCGCTCGGTGATGCGCCGGCTTTTTTCTGCATGGGGCAGCTGGATCACTACATCAACATCTGGCATTGGAAGGCGGATTGGCAAAGCGATATCGATCGGCGCGCGGCTCGGACCTCGGAAAAGAAAGAAGGTGCGGTGCGGACATTCGAAGTCATTCCACGACGAGCCTCTTCCGTGGAGGATCTGATCGGTGGAGGATTCAGCACCTTGACCACCAAGGAAAAGCAGGGGCGAGTGCAAGGGCAAGCGTTTTGGAAGGACGGCGTGTGGCATGTCGTGATGCGCCGTCCACTGCAGAGCGACGAACAAGAGAATGAAGCGAAACTGGTTCCAGGGCGTGTGCAGGCCATCTCATTCTCCGTCTGGAATGGGGAAAATAAAGAGCGAAACGGGCAGAAGGCCGTGGCCCCATGGTTTCATCTCCGTCTCGATCCAATGACATAACAGGACGGCATCAGGAGACGTTGCTTCTGGACGCGACGACGCTCGTCGGTCGGAGAGGGAGAATGTTGAAAGATTCGATTCTGGTGGGAATCGTGCTGTTGTGCGGTCTCTTTTTCTGCGACCCGCCGAGAGCATTTGCAGCCACCGACAGCGGTTCCATGACGGATGACGAGGCGTCGAGTCTCGGTGAGGAGTTTGGTATCGTGGTGGGGGCGGTGGATGAGGACATTCAGAAAGAACTGAAGTTGCAGCGAGCACAGGGTGTCGCGGTCTTTGAAGTGATCGGGAATTCGCGGGCGGATTATGCCGGGATCAAAGTTCGGTCCGTCATCAAGGAAATCGACAAACAAGAGATTCGTACCATGACGGATTTCGGTCGAGCCTTGAAGAAAGCCATGACAGGCTGCAACTTTACCGTCGGCACCTATGAGCCGGCAGAACCTGGGGAGCCGGTGAGCTGGGGCGTCAATTTTCACTTTGTCGGTTGTAAGCGAGATTGATGGTGTTGATGAGGGGTGAGGCGTGAGGGGTAAGGCGAACGGACATGGCGGTCGATTGCGAGTCGGCTGCGGTATTGCGAGGTGCTGCCTTCTGTCGCTCGTCGGCCTGATCGTCCTGTTGAGTAGTCTGCATTGCGAGCAGGCGATCGCTGAGGAGGCGAACGATCGGTCTGTGGCTGAGTGGGTCACTGAAATCGAACAAGTCTTCATCAGGTCCGAAGAGTGCAAGCAATGTCATGCCCGTCATTATGAAGAGTGGAAGGGGGCGAGAGAGCAGACACCGGACCTAAAGACCTTTGGCCGCGTGGATGCGGCGCTTCTGCATGGCACAGCGTTGGAATCCCCTGTCTTTCGAACCGTCTTGGGGCTTTGGAAGCAGACGAACCCGACGCCCGATGAACAGCGTGGATGCCTCTCGTGCCATGTGCCGTCCGTGACCCTATTCCCACAGCATGCCGAGAAGATAGTGGCGGATGTCCTGGCCGGCAAGCCACGAGTGGAGGGGATCGGCTGTACGGCCTGCCATTTGATGAACGGAATCGATGAAAGCACGCACTCACACCCGAATTTCAACCTACAGCCCGGCAAGACTCTCTATGGGCCCTATCCCAATCCCGAAGAGAATCTTGTCCATCAGGCCGCACAGTCGGATCAGTTTCGAGAAGTCAGTTTTTGTGTGTCCTGCCATTTCGATAAAGTGAAAGATGTGGCTCAGAAAACCCTGCCAGGAGAAATTCTCCAAGGGACGGTTTGCCAGGATTGCCACATGGAACCGTCGACCGGCAGTTCCACCTCCCGACGCGGGGCAATGACCAGACCGATCGGGCGTCACTGGTTTCGCGGGGTCGTCGTCGCCGGGACGATGTTAAAAAACCGGAACGTCCAAGCTGAATGGATGCCTCGCATCGACATTGACGTGACGAAAGTCGGGTCGATGATTGAAGGAATCGGAGCGGTGAAGGTCGGGAGTCTCCCCCATAGCTTTCCCGACGGCGATCCGGTTCTGAAACAGTTCTTTCTGACTCTCACGGTGAAGGATGCGAAAGGCGAGACGTTGGCGGAAGAAACGAAGCAGTTTGGATTGTCGTATGAGGAGATCCTTCGCGGCCCGATCCCCGATCCGTTTGTGAAGGGCGGTACGACACGAAAGGTTCCCTTTGCACTGACGCTTCCCGCTGGGGCTGCTGTCTCATCCATTGAAGCCGTGCTGACCTACGCGCTGATTCCAACGCCGGCCCCGGAACTACAGCACAAGTACCTCACGACGCTGGGGACGGAGGCAGAGCGGGACGAGGCGAAGAAGATCATTCAAGAATATTCGCAGCGGCATTTTCTGACGTATCGTGT
>CABVRS010000154.1 GCA_902500745.1 uncultured Nitrospira sp. | reverse complement strand
TGCTCCGATCGACGATGACTTCGGCGAGCTGCGTCAAGGCGGCGGAGAAGTCGGGCAAGGTGGTGTCCGTCTCGACGATGTGTTTCATGTCGATGCGGAAAAGCTCGCGATCTTTAAAGCTGTTCAGCGCCGCCTTCCGGTCTTCGTCGGCGTCGGCCCTATTCACCAGGCGATCGAGCTCTTTGCGTAGTGTCGCGCGTGGTCTCATAAGGGGCGCGTCGCGATAGTCTTGCAGAAGCGGCAACAGATGGCTGTGTTGGCGGCGTAGAAAATCTTCCCACAGAAAATCGCTGGCCCCAAGCAGACGGGCCAGCAGCGGGAAGGTTTTTTTGTCGCTGAGAAAGGCCAGCGTTTCTTGCTGGGCCTTTCCCTTTGTCTGTTGCATCGTCAGGTCGAGGAACTGGTCGAAGGCTTCTAGGGCTTTGGTCGGGTCCGGAGCCCAGGTCAGGGCATGGGTGAACTGCTTGATGAGCACCGCGGTCAAACGCAGTTGCTGCTGATCGGTTGGGTCAGTGAGTTTCTGGCCGTGTCGATTGCGGACATAAAAGCGGTCATGAATCTTCCCGTGCTCGACGTCGAACTGGGCCTTGGAGACATAGATGTTGCGCATCGCAAGGGCGTTGGCGAAGGCATATAAAAAAGCCGGTGTATCGTCGGATCGGATATCCATGACCGTGTCGATGGCGGACTGGCTGTTGTCGAACGCGATCTGCACGGGATTGAGCAGGCCACCAAAAGATGCGCGGCGCTTGCCGAGCTGCTCGACCAGCCGTCGATTGACCGCAAAACGAGCCTCTGCAAACTGTCCTTTATCGAGCAGCGCGATGACCGAGTGGAGTTCCTCTTCCAATTGGACCTGGTGTGCCACACCCCAGTTCTCTCCCGGTACCGGTAGGACCCGAAACACATCGACGATCTTTTTTCTGCTCAAGTCGGAGGTTCCCTTGGAGCGGACACGCGGTCCATATCCCGTCCAACTTGTGCGGGAAGGTAGCGGAGCGGTCTTTTCGGCGAACGTATAGATATCGCCTTCTTCAATATTCAACCCAAAGGCTGACAGCAGGCCGCAAATCGTGGCGAACTCTGCGAAGTAATCGTAGGCCACGATCGTGATCTCAAACCGTGTATCCGGCTGTTCGGAAAAGGCGATGGTGCAGGGGTGGTCAGCCGTCAGCTGCGCCGTCAATTTCACGTGGTCCGCTATGGTGGAGGGGGCGAACCGTTGGAAATACTCCTGATCCATGCGACTGAAGAAATCCTGAAGGCTGTCGTCCGGAACATCCGCGCACAACGGACGAACGCGATCGATCAGAGGGGTGTGGTCAGGAGAGCCGCTTGGCATGAATGTCAGTATACCCGAATAGGCTTCATTGTGCGTAGGAGAACCTATCAGTATAATGCCGCCGGCATACATCGATATCGTGAAACGTGAGTCGTGAAGCGTGAAACGAAAACCTGAGAAGGCACGTATGGCAGGGACATTGGCTGGGGGGCAAGCGCCGATCGGGCCGACGGCGCCAGGAGCGCCTGACCCGACGCCTGTCCTGTTGGCTGAAGAGCGGAAGCCTGAGCAAATCAGGGCCATTCTGTCGGCCTATGGCCTGCGTGATCCCGATCAGGCCGACCGTAACCTCAATGCGATGGCCGGCGACCCCATCCAGCGTCGGCGGTTGGCCGATATTCTGCCGATGTTGATGGAGTCGATTTCCAGGACCGCCGATCCTGACCAAGCGCTGAACCACTGGGAACGTATGTTGGGGGGTGTCTCGCGGACGTCTTTCCTCGATTATCTGCGCAGCTGGCCGCGTATGCTGGATCTCCTCTGCGTCATTTTTGGGAACAGCGATGCCTTGACCTTTACGCTCCTTCGGGACCCGACGCTCGTCTATTGGTTGGCTGAGGAGAAAGTGTCGTCCAAACCACCGACGCGGAAGGGAATGGAGCATGCGCTTCGCCAGAGTCTTGGGCATCTCACCTCCAGGGAATTGAAATTGGACGCGCTTCGTCGGTTTCAACGACGCGAGATGCTCCGCATCGGCGTCCGGGATCTGCTTCGGCTTGCCACGGTGCCGGAGACCACCAGTGCATTGTCCGACTTGGCGTGCCTGATGATTCATGCTACCTACGAGATCGTCGACGCCGATCTGAAGCGGCAGTACGGCGTGCCCATGCATCGAAATAAACGGGGACCGTGGCGTGAGACACAATTCGCCGTCATCGGAATGGGGAAACTGGGTGGTCACGAGTTGAACTACAGCTCGGACGTGGATTTGCTCTATATCTATGAGTCCGATGACGGGGAAACCAGAGCTCAGGGTCCTCGACGTGCTGATAAACCGGCGGGCGTCGGTATTTCGAATGAAGAATATTTTGAGATTCTGTCGCGCGAATTGACCAGAGTCTTGACCGAGCCGACGCGAGAGGGACACGTCTTTCGAGTCGATCTGCGGTTACGGGCTGAGGGTTCTGTCGGTCAATTGGCACGGTCGCTCTCAAGCTATCAGCGATATTATCTTGCTCGGGGACAAACCTGGGAGCGGTTGGCGCTGCTGAAAGCGTCGCCGGTTGCCGGTTCGCCGGAGCTGGGTGCGGCCTTTGTCAAGGCCGTGAAGCCGTTCATCTTTGGAGTCGGCAAGAAACTTCCTGACCTGACTGAGACATCGGCCGTGATTGAGGAGGTGCGGGCTGTTAAGGACATGATCGACGGGAAAATGGCTGATCGGGGGCACGAACACCGCAATGTAAAGCTTGGGACCGGTGGAATCAGAGAAATCGAATTCTTCGTACAGACCCTTCAAGTGCTGGCGGGCAAGCAGCTACCCGCCGTGGTCGACAAAAGTACGCTTGGTGCCTTGGAACGCTTTGCGCGTTGGAAGTTGATTTCAATTCAGGTGAAAGAGGATCTTACGGCCGCCTATCTCTTTCTCCGCGATGTGGAGCATAAACTTCAGATGGTCCATGATCTCCAGACCCATTCACTTCCCAGCGACGAGCATGAATTGGAACGGTGCGCAACTCGGATGGGCTATGGCACGGAAGATCGCAAGAAGGCGGCGGCACTTTTTCTTGAGGACCATCAACGGCATACCACCGTCGTCCACCGTACATTTCAATCTCTTTTTTTGGCGCCCAAGACTTCTCCAGTCCTAGGCACAACGCGTAGGGTACGAAAAACAATGCGCTAGGGGAGATCCAGTCTCAAAGCACGAAGGGCCCGGTAGTTTCCCACCGGGCCCTTCATAGTCATTAGCTGTCAGCTATGAACCGTCAGCTAATTAGTACATCCCCTCCATGCCGTGGCTGTGTCCGCCGCCCGGCATCGCTGGTTCTTTCTTCTCCTCGGGGAGTTCGGTGATCATGACTTCGGTCGTGAGCATCAATCCCGCCACGCTGGCCGCGTTCTGCAACGCGCAGCGCGAGACCTTGGTCGGGTCGATGATGCCGGACTTGATCATATCGACATATTCGTCCGTGGCGGCATTGTAGCCACCGTTGACGTTCTTATCTTCCCGAACCTTGCCGACCACTACCGAGGCTTCTGCGCCGGCATTCGAGGCGATCTGTCGGAGTGGCTCTTCGAGCGAACGCCGAACGATGTCGAGTCCGACCTTTTGCTCCGTCGGGACATCCTTGATGCCTTCGAGTG
>CABVRS010000153.1 GCA_902500745.1 uncultured Nitrospira sp. | reverse complement strand
TACACCATGGAAGAATCCCAGCACTTTCTGGAATTGAAGGCGGACGATCCGGCCGTCCAGCTGGACGCGGTGCAGAAGCTCGGCGATCTGCGCAGCGCCAACAGCGTGCCGGTCCTCACGGAATTGATCGAGGCCGGACGTGTTGCCGAGGCGACCGACCATCAGAAAGCGCTGGCGACCGCCGCCACGGCCGCCGTGGACCAGGTCGAATCCTGGGGCTGGTGGGCCAACATCATCGAGACGTGCTTCCGGGGGATCAGCCTGAGTTCCATTCTCTTGATCATGTCCTTAGGGCTGGCCATCGTCTTTGGGTTGATGGGCGTCATCAACATGGCCCACGGCGAGCTGATGATGGTGGGGGCCTATGCCACCTTCATCACCCAACAGGCCTTCCTCGCGTGGGGCTCGCCCGAGGCCTTCGATTGGTACTTCCCCGTGGCGCTGCCCGTCGCCTTTCTGACCTCGGCCGCGTTTGGCTGGGTGCTCGAAGCCACCGTCATTCGCTTTCTGTATGGGCGGCTGCTCGAGACCCTGTTGGCCACCTGGGGCGTGAGCTTGATCCTGATGCAGGCCGCCCGCGTGTATTTCGGGGATTTGACGGCGGTGATTGCCCCGCAGTCATTGCGCGGCGGCGCCCAAGTCATGGTCGGCGTCTATCTGCCGTACAATCGGATCTTCATCATCGTGCTGTCGATCGTGTGTGTCCTGGGGATTTATTTTCTCTTATTCCGCTCCACCCTCGGCGTGCGGGTCCGGGCCGTCACGCAAAATCGCAACATGAGCGCCTGTTTGGGGATCCCGACGCGCAAAGTGGATGCCTATACCTTTGCCTTTGCCTCCGGACTGGCCGGCATCGCGGGCTGGGCCCTCACGATGGTGGGCAATGTCGATCCCGGCCTGGGGCAGAACTACATCGTCGATTCCTTCATGGTCGTGGTCACCGGCGGCGTCGGCAAACTGGCCGGGACGATCTGGGCCTCGTTGGGCATCGGGGGGCTGAACAAGCTGATCGAGCCGTTCAGTGGGGCCGTGTACGGGAAGGTCTTTATCTTAGTCGGCGTCATTCTCTTCCTGCAGTGGCGGCCGCAGGGGCTCTTTGCGGCGAAAGGACGGAGTGCCGATGCCTGAGGCGATTCCCGTGCAGCAGGATCGGCGTGAGACACTGTCGTTCTTCGTGGCCGGCGTCATCTTTTTAGTCGTCTTGCCGCTGCTCAACGTACTCCCGGCCGAAGGGTCCTGGCTGCACCTGTCCGACTTTCGGCTGAATCAATTCGGGAAGTTTCTCGCGTTTGCGATTCTCGCGCTGGGCCTGGACCTCATTTGGGGCTACTGCGGGGTGCTCAGTCTCGGACAGGGCGTCTTTTTCGGCTTGGGCGCCTATTGCATGGGCATGTATCTGGCGCTGCAAATCGGGTCGGAAAGTGTCTACGGGAGCGACCTGCCGGACTTCATGGTCTGGACCCAAGTCAAAGAACTCCCTCTGTTCTGGTATCCCTTCAAAAGCTTTTGGGGCGGCTTCTTCGGGGCCATCCTCGTCCCGGTGCTCTTCGCCACCCTCTTCGGCTTTCTGGCGTTTCGCAGCCGCATCAAGGGCGTCTATTTCGCCATCATCACCCAGGCGTTAGCCTTTGCCGCCTGGCTGGTCTTCAATCGGAACGAGACGCGGCTCGGCGGCACCAACGGCTTGACCGATTTTAAACAGCTGATCGGCTTTCGGCTCTCCGATCCCTCTACCCAACGGGGCCTCTATCTCGTGACCGTCCTGGCCCTGGGCGCGGCCTATCTCCTGTGCCGCTATATCGTCGCCTCGCGGGCCGGCAAAGTGCTGATCGCGATCCGCGACAGCGAATCCCGCGTCACCTTTTCCGGCTACACGCCGTGGATGTACAAGCTCTTTGTGTTTGTCGTGGCGGCCGGGTTGGCCGGACTGGCCGGCATGCTCTATGTGCCCCAGGTCGGCATTATCACCCCGGCGCAGATCGGCGTGTTGCCCTCCCTGGAAGTTGTCATCTGGGTGGCGGTTGGGGGGCGCGGGACGTTGATCGGGGCAATTGTGGGTGCGGTGGCCGTCAACTATGGCCGGAGCGTCTTGACCAACTATTTCCCGGAAGCGTGGCCGTTCATTTTGGGGGGTCTCTTTGTGATTGTCGTGACGATGTTCCCTGACGGCCTCATCGGGATGATTCGGAAACTGACCGCGCGCAAGGAGACCCCTGCGCCGCTGGTCAAGGCGGAAGGAGGGACGGCGGCGTGACGGACGGCGACCGGATTCTCTCCTGCGAACACGTCATCGTCGATTACGACGGATTCAAAGCGTTGAACAACTGTAATTTCAGTGTGCATTACAATGAGTTGCGCGTGGTGATCGGACCGAACGGCGCGGGCAAGACGACCTTGCTGGATGTCATTTGCGGCAAGACCCCGCCGACCTCCGGGACAATTCTGTTCGGCAACGGGATCAGCCTGGTCGGCAAGAACGCGGAGGACATCACCAAGCTGGGGGTCGGCCGGAAGTTCCAAGCGCCGTCGATCTACGGCAATCTCTCGGTGTGGCAAAACTTGGACCTCTCGGTCAAACGCGCGAGCAAGGGCGTGTTCCCGACCCTGGTCGGAAACACGACGCCGGCGGAACGGGCCCGGATCAGTGAGGTGTTGGAGACCATCGGGTTGACCGAGCAGGCCCATGCGCGGGCCGGATCGTTATCGCATGGCCAGAAACAATGGCTCGAGATCGGCATGGTGATTTTGCAAGAGCCCTCCTTGCTCCTGGTGGATGAACCCGTGGCGGGCATGAGCGATAAGGAAACCGAGCAGACCGGGCAATTGTTGATGACCCTGTCCCAAAAACAGGCCATCGTCGTGATCGAGCATGACATGGATTTCGTCCGGCAGATAGCCAATATCGTCACGGTGTTGGCCGAGGGCACCGTCATTTGCGAAGGTACCGTCGAACAAGTCCAAGCCGATGAGCATGTGCGTGAGATTTACCTGGGCCGCGCGAAAGTCGCGCATTAGCGAACGGACGGAACCCCGCGTCTATGGAACAGGCTACCCCTCACGTGACGTTAGCGGTCGAGCAGATCAATGCGTATTACGGCGAGAGCCATATTCTGCGGAACGTCTCATTTACCATTGAGCCCGGTGAGGTGGTCTGTCTCATGGGGCGTAATGGGATGGGCAAGACGACGACGCTGAAGACGCTGACGGGGTTGCTGCCGGCTCGGTCGGGGACCATTCGGTTTGCGGGCCGGGACATCACCCATGAACGGACGGATCTCCGGGCCCGCCAGGGGCTGGCGTATGTGCCGCAAGGGCGGGAGATTATCCCTCATTTGACGGTCCATCAAAACCTGTTGCTGGGGTACTGGAATCGGCCGGCGATCAGTGGGGACGTCTCCGAACAGGCCGCCTTTGAAGAGGTCTATCAGCTGTTCCCGAAACTCACGCAGATTCTGCACCGCCCGGGTGGGGTGCTCAGTGGAGGGGAGCAGCAGCAGTTGGCGATCGGGCGGGCGATCTTATCGAGTCCCCAGCTGCTCTTGTTGGATGAGCCGACGGAGGGGATTCAGCCGTCGATTGTCGATCAAATCGAGGATGTCATTATCGGCTTTAAGCAGTCCCGGCGGTTTGCCATTTTGTTGGTGGAACAGGGGTTGCACTTTGCCGCCCGGTTGGCGGAGAAGTATGTCGTGATGGCCAAGGGCGCGGTGATGGCCCAGGGCAAAAGCTCGGAGCTGAATGCCGATATGGTCCGCCAACATCTGACGGTCTAA
>CABVRS010000152.1 GCA_902500745.1 uncultured Nitrospira sp. | reverse complement strand
CCGGATCCACAATCCGGCGCTCTAACCAACTGAGCTACACCCACCACGAGGGATTCGAAGAATCGTGATCTTAACAAAGGGCTGATTGTTACCGCAACCGACTTGCGTTACCCTCTCGCATCGAAAGCGGCCTGCATTTCTGCAAGAATGGCAGCGACGGTCGCCGACGGATCGGCTGCATCACGAATGGGACGGCCGATTACGAGATAGTCCGCGCCGGATGCGATCGTTTGCGTGGGAGTGGTCGCTCTGGCATGGTCATCGACTCCTTTGCCGGTCGGTCGGACGCCCGGCGTCACTATTGTGAAGCGCGATCCGACCTTCTGCCGGATAGCCGAAGCTTCTTCACCGGACGCCACGACGCCATCGCAGCCCACTTCCGAGGCCAGCAGTGCCCTGGCAGTAACGAGGTCTTGGACCGTTCGCTGGATCCCCATTTCTCGAAGATCCTGCCCATCGAAATTCGTCAGCACCGTCACAGCGAGCAGCTTGAGCGATGAGCCCTCACGGCCTTGCACGGCGGCCGTGAGGGCCTTTCGATTCGCATGGATAGTTAAGAAATCCACTCCCATCGCCGCAACCCGATTCGTCGCTCGGCGGACCGTCTCCTCAATATCGAGAAACTTTAGGTCCAGAAACACCCGCATACCTCGCTCGACAATCCGCTTGACCATGTCAGGACCTGACGCGGTGTACAGCTCGAGGCCGACCTTGACGAATGAAATGTGGCCCTGGAGTCGATCCAAGAGCCCATCCGCTTCCGCCGTGGACGGTACATCCAACGCAAAGATCAGTCGGTCACGTGCTGCGATCTTCACCATACCCATGCTCCTTCTTCCAGCCGATCCTTGACGATCGGCGAATCCTTATGATACAAGTCAACCTCTTTTTTACAGGAGTATTCAATGCCTCAGACCCACAAATCGACCATCCGGCGAGCTCGCCAAACTGAGCGACGACATGAGCGGAATCAGGCCACCGTCAACGCGGTGAAGACGCTCATCAAGAAAGTCCAGTCCGCTGTGGACGGGAAAAAGGCGGATGAAGCCAAGACCAGCCTGCAAGCAGCCACTTCGGCAATTGGAAAAGCTGTCTCGAAAGGCGTGCTTCATCGGAATACCGCATCCCGCCGGATTTCTCGTCTGACTCATCGTGTCAACGCGCTGTCGGGTTCCGGCTCTTAATCGTTCGAACGTTCGACACCACACGGGTGAACGCTCGTTTCGGTGGAGCCTGGGATAACGTAGGTGCGTTGCGGTTCCTGCTCACGTTCTGCTCACAAAGCTGCAACAGCAGGCCTTCCAACACCATTCGGGGACGACTGCCGCTCCCGCCTTTGAGCTTGGCATCGGTCTCGAGAAAAAGCCGCAGTGCGTGCTGTAAATGCGCTTCAGGAAACCGCTCGAGAAAGGGACGCACCTTCCGTGGATCCATGCGCAAACTCCTGGCTGCCTCCCCTTCCCGACCACTATTGGCCAGCAACTCTTGGACTTTCCAGAGTCGTCGATATTGCCACACGAGGGATCCAAGAATGCGCAGCGGAGCTTCGCCGGCTTCCAGGTTGCGCGCTAAGATCGAGAGGACTCGTCCTCGATCACCTTCAGCGATCGCCACCGTCAAATCAAATACGGACGCGCCGGGATCGACGCCACGGAGCAGGTGAACATCGGCAACCGTGACCGAACGATCGGACGGCACGTACGACGCCAGCTTCTCCAATTCGCGTCGTAGTCCGTAGAGGGATGCTCCGCACGCTTCTTGTAGTACGTGAGCCGCACGGTCCTCAAGCCGCAACCCCATTCGTTCTGCTTCTCGCGCAATCCAGGGAGTCAACTGAGCATCACGGAGCGGCGAACAATCGACGACCACCGCTGCCCGCATCAGGGCTTGGGAGAACTTCAGTCGGCCATCTAACTTCGAGCTTACAAATACCAAGGTCGTGGATTCCACCGGATTCTGCACGCAGTCGAGCAGCAGATCGCCGTCCCTGGCCGTCAATTTCTCCGCCGACTTCACCACGACCAGGCGACGTGGGGCAAAGACAGGGACGGCCGCCACACTGTTTTGAATATCGCTTCCGCTCGCTTCATCGCCATAAAATAGTTCGTAATTGAATTCGTCTCCGTCGCTTCCAAGCACTGCGCGCTTGAGAGCCGCGATCGCATAATCTCTCAACAGGTCTTCTTCCCCAACGACAAGATAGAGCGATCCCGGTGCCTGTTGTTTGAGCGCCGCCTCCAATTGCACATGGTTTACCGACGAGGCCATCAATCTATACCCATCACGCTATTGACGCTCTGAATCTGGTCCGGACGATGGTTTTGTCAACGCCCCAGTCTCGAGCTGTAACAGAAATCGCGCCGCCAAGTCGGCCGCCACAAAGCGACCTGCCTGCTCCACTGCCCGGTTTTGCAGCGTGCGATTGAATTGGAGGTCGGGCGTCACAAAGAACTCCGACGCTCCTTTTGCTATTTGTCTCCAGACCACTTTCCTGGACCGAACGTCTTCGACCTGAACCAAGACCACCACCTCAGTCCGACTTTCTAACGTCGTCGTCTGAGAGAAACTGAGCGTCGGCACGATGACCGACAGGATCTGCCCGGTCAGTACAAGATCGGCTGATTCAGACTCCGAAACGACCTGCGCTCCACTGCCGGAAGAAAATTCATCGCGAAAATAATTGGTGTAGCGCATTTCAAGATTTGGTTCGAAGCTGTTGTTGAGCAGCGTCCGGATGATGAGACGTGGCGGTGGTTCGGTCGAGGTTGGGGCAACAGCTCCTCCGATGGTCGGACCAGGTCCGTCGACCCGAAACTGATAGCCGCAGGCGACGAGCGTCGACGCCATGAGTGCTGTGATGAACATGCTGAAGATATACACGAACGGCTCGCTTTGCTCATGATTCCCCCGCTTCCCAACACTCAGCACTCCGCACTCCTAGACGACAAAGTTGAACAGTTTTCTGTCGACGTAAATCACCTTCTTCGGTTCCTTCCCCTGTAACCATTCTGCTGCTTCCGCACGAGCCAACCGTTCAATATCTTCACGCACGGCCTCAGCGGGCACCTCAATCTTGGCCCGGAGCCTCCCGTTGACCTGAATCGGTATGGTCATATGCTCGCTCACGGTCATCGCCGGGTCGAACGTCGGCCACGGCTGTTGCGACACACTGGGGCGATGGCCAAGCACGCTCCAGAGTTCCTCGGCAAGGTGTGGCGCAAACGGGGAGAGCAGCAAGACAAACGGCTCGATGACAGCCCGGGGGCGCTGTAGAGCCTTCGTCATCTCGTTGGTGAAGATCATCATCTGAGAGATCGCCGTGTTGAAACGCAGGGCCTCGATATCTTCCGTCACTTTCTTGATTGTCTGATGGAGCAATCGCTGGTGGTCGAGGCTGGGCGCGGTCGAGACGACGGAGCTGGACAATCGACCTTGCTCATCCACCATCACTCGCCAGACCCGTTCCAAGAACCGTGTCACCCCTTCCACACCTCTCGTACTCCAGGGTTTCATCGCTTCGAGCGGCCCCATGAACATTTCGTAGAGCCGCACGGCATCCGCACCGAACTGGTCGATTATTTCGTCTGGATTCACCACGTTCCCACGCGATTTAGACATTTTCTGATTATCTTCGCCCAGCACAATCCCCTGATGTACCAGTTTCTTGAAGGGTTCCGGTGTGCTCGTTACGCCGATATCGAACAAGACCTTGTGCCAGAACCGCGCATACAAGAGATGCAGAACCGCATGCTCGCTGCCGCCGATGTAGAGATCCACGGGCATCCAA
>CABVRS010000151.1 GCA_902500745.1 uncultured Nitrospira sp. | reverse complement strand
ATTGCGCCGGGCAATCCGTCTCCTGCCGAACGTCCCAGAGTACCGTCTGAAGTTAGCCGACGCCCTGCTTCGCATGGGCGATCTGGACGCCGCCATCGAGGAATGTCGCGCAGCCATCAGGCTGCAGCAGGATGACGGACACGCCCATTTCCAGCTTGGCCTCCTGCTCTCCGCTAAACAGGACTGGCGTGCAGCCGTCTCAACCTTGACAGAGGCGATCCGGCTGGAGCCGCTTCTTCCCCACGCGCACTACAGTTTAGGACATGTCCATTACTCATTGGGAAACATGACGGCTGCGGTACAGTCGTACCGAAAAGCGCTTGAACTCTACCCCCATTTTCCTGATGCACACTATCGTCTTGCGCTGTTGTTCAGGGTCATAGGACACGCGCAAGAGGCCGCACACCACATGGAAGCGGCAGCGATTGATGGCGTACCACAAGCCAGGTTTTTCCTCGGCAATGCCTATAAGGACGGACAAGGGGTCGAGAAAGACCTTGGACTGGCTATTTATTGGTGGATGCAAGCCATTGAGCTCGGTCAGCAAACAGCTTACGATTCATTATCGAAATTGCGCCGACAAACCCTTGCTCCGGGATTGACCACCCAACGGCGAACGGAGCTGTTCAAAGGCTTCCAGTCCTATCGCACCATCCTGTGGAACGACTACCCGGACATGAGTCGTGTCAGTGATCGACAGTCGTTGGGAAAGGCGCTGCTCGGGCAGGCCCGCGAAGAAGATGCGTTTTGGGTGCTGATCAAGGAATGTGCCGCACTGAGCGAAGAAGCCCACAAAGAACTGGCTGCGCTCTATGAAACTGGATGGCCCCCCTCCCTAAAGCCGTTCGACAAGAGGATACTGGCTTGTTTCGAATCCACCGCAGGTGATGGATTCGCCCCTGCGAAAAAAATTCTAGCTCGCATCTATGCGAAGGGGCTCGGTCTGGATAGAGATATTTCAAAAGCAAAAGCCACTCTTCAGGATCTCCCACAACAAGAAACAGACTCCTTGCTTACTGAGCTAGGTCTCCGCTAGTCACATGTTGGATCGACAGAAACCTTGGCGTCTGTTCATCACATCGCTTCCGCTTCAGTCGCTGGGCATTAGTCTGCTGGCCATGCTTCTCTCAGCACTGTTGTGGTCCGCCGCTCCTGCAACTTTTACCGCGCTGGATCACGTTGCCTTTGACACTTGGATTCGCCATCGCACCACCATTGGTGTCAGTCCATCGCTGGCCATTGTTGCGCACGATTCGGTCAGCGAAGAACGCGTGGGATCCGGTCTTTTGGATCGCGCCATTCTTGCCCAGCTAGTTACCGCCGCTCATGAGGCGGGAGCGTCTGTCATCGGCATCGATCATCGACTCGACCAAGTGAGTCCCGCGCAGCTCGGCGGAGCCGCAAGCGACGCCCTTCTCCTCGAGGCTCTTCGCACCGCTGCACCGGTCGCCCTCATTCACTCGCCCACGTCTCTCCTTCAGACCGATGCCGTGATCCCTACTCACAATGAGGTAGTGAACGATCTTGATGGTGTTTCCCGTCGCATTGCGTTGTCTACGCATGTTGGTGCCGAAACTATTTCCGCCTTTGGCTCTGCACTCTACGAGGTATTTCGTCGACACCTCGTCACACCGACACGACCCCTTTACAGCCTTTCTGACACGCCTATTCTGATCAATATGGTCGGTGACGGATCACTCGCTGCCCTCCATCCGATCCCCTTGTCATTGGTCTTGGAGGTCATTCGCGAGCATGACGAAGAACGGTTAACTGCTTGGTTCAAGGATAAGATTGTCGTGATCCAACCAAATCGGATCCCCCCAAAGACATCGCTCCTTTCCTCAGGCTCTTCCGTAGACGGGATCACAGCTCATCTGCATCTTCTGAATGCCTTGCTCACCGGTAAACCAATTGACTCGCTTGGCTGGTTCGGTCGTTGCGCCATGACAACGTTGATGGCATGGCTGGCGGCTTGGATTCTGCTACGGTTTCGAGCACCACGCAGCCTCCTGCTTGCCGGTGCTGTCGTTGTTCTCTACAGCATGCTGACCATTGCAATCCTCAGTATGGCGTCCCTCATCATACCAGTCACCTTGCCGCTCACCGCTTTACTACTCGTCTTTATCGGTACCGGGGCATGGAGCAACGTGACGGCAAGCCAGCGTCTGATCCTGTTTGAACGCGATATGATCCGCATCCAGCAGGAATCGGCGGCCGTCAGAGAAGCCCTCGTTCTGCACGAAGATCGTGCGGAAGCCCTTCAAGAAGATTTAGACACAGCGAACGAAGCTATGGCGTTTTCAGCCAGCCAACGGGAAGAGTTGACCAGGGCGACACACCTCCTGCAGCGGCAAATCGCTGACGCTCAGAGCCAGGAACAGGAGGCTCGTCGACACCTACAGGAATTAGAACGACAGCTCGGTGATCTTCGGGCGGCAAGTACGGCATCAAGCACCATCGGCGATGCGGAACTGAGCCGACTTCAAACCGAATCCCACCAATTCGGCATTATCACTCAGGATCGTTCCCTGCTGCGGTTGTTTCACGATCTGAAAAAAAGCGCCAAGTCTCCGCTCACTGTGCTCTTCCTCGGTGAACCCGGCACAGGGAAAGAGCTCTTTGCTCATGCGATCCATCGGCTCAGCTCACGGTCAAACAAGCCGTTCATCGCCGTGAACATGGCGGCAATCTCCCCCGAGTTGTTTGAGAGTGAGCTCTTCGGTCATATGAAGGGAAGTTACACTGGTGCCACGACGGATCGTCGAGGCTACTTTGGACTTGCCGATCATGGCACGATCTTCCTCGATGAGATCGGTGACCTTCGGCTGAATCATCAGAGTAAGTTGCTTCGGGTGTTGCAGGACAAATCGTTCTATCGAGTTGGCGCTACAACTCCAACGACCGTCGATGTTCGGATCGTGGCCGCGACCAATCGGGATTTGCAGAAGGGCGTGTCGGAGGGATGGTTCCGCGAAGATTTGTACTTCAGGCTGAATGGCATCGTACTCCACCTCCCACCGCTTCGTCAGCGCACCGGCGATATTCCACTTTTGACCGAAATCTTCTTACGCCAGCTTGCCCAGCAACTCGGCAAGCCAGTTCCGGTGCTGACCAATGAGGCACTTCGTGCCCTGACAGATCACGGATGGAAAGGAAACGTGCGGGAGCTCCGTCACTGTTTGGAGCGAGCCGTCACTCTGCATGATGGGCCCTTATTAACCAGGGAGTCTCTCGGGCTTGGCGAAGACCACACACCATCGGCAGGACATGCCAAGCACGCTTTCCCTGACCCAGCCAGTGATGCAGCGGTCCTGAACTGCTTGAGAGAACATCACTTCGACATGCAAGCAACCGCCAAGACCCTGGGCTGGGACCGTAGTACGGTGACACAACGATTAAAGGGGCTTTGCTTCCAAGCCCTCGTTGAAGCAAACGGCGACCAGGCTAAGGCCGTACTGGCGATCGCAGGCGACCCAAATCACCTATGGACGGCCGAGTTGAAACTGAGGGACTACTACGGCCATCTCCAGACCGTGATGGCGTCCTTCGCAACCGCTGAGGAAGCGCTGGCCGAATGCAAGCGCCGTTTCAAGAACCTCCCCGAACGCCACTTCTTGTCTGTAGAAAAGCTCGTTCGGCGACACTTTCGCCAGAATCAGTCTAGGCCGTAAGAGTGAAGAAAATTTCATTGAGTCCTGGACCTAGGACACTCTCCTCACTACTCAAATTTGCAAACCGGGGCTCCTTGTCGCTCCCATTGCCAATCAGCTCGCTGCCGAGGCGCGCCCCCACTGACGCGCCTCACCGAGATTACAACTAG
>CABVRS010000150.1 GCA_902500745.1 uncultured Nitrospira sp. | reverse complement strand
CCGACAAGATAATGACGTCGTCGCCTTCCTTGATCAGACCCATCGCGATGCCGGCCACCGGTTCCTTGATCGGAACACCGGCGTCCATCATGGCCAATGTTCCACCGCAGACCGTTGCCATTGAGGACGAACCGTTTGATTCCAGAATTTCAGACACGATCCGCAACGTATATGGGAACGTATCCTTGTCCGGAATGACTGGTTTTAATGCCCGTTCAGCCAGCGCACCATGTCCGACTTCACGTCGACCCGGCGACCGCAACGGCCGCGCCTCACCGACGCTGAAGGGCGGGAAGTTGTAGTGGAGCATGAACGTACGCGTATACTCGCCCTCGAGCGCGTCAATGCGTTGCTCATCGTCAGTCGTTCCTAAGGTTACGACGGCCAAGCTCTGCGTTTCGCCGCGCGTAAAAATTGCCGAACCGTGCGCGCGTGGCAACGCGCCGACTTCGCAGGTAATCGGACGAATATCGGCCGGACCACGCCCATCGGCTCGTGACTGATTCTCTAAAATCATCTTTCGGACTTCCGTGTACTCGAGCTGATGGAACACAACCTTAATGTGCCGTTCACGTGAGAGGTCATCTGGCTTTTTTAATTTGTCGATGGCCTCAGCCCGAATTTGATCCAATCGTTCTTGGCGCGCGGTCTTGTTGGAGATCATGATCGCGTCGCGAATTGGCTGCGCAACGAGTGCTTTGACCTCGCTCTGCAATTCAGCGGCGATCGATTCAGCCACCACCGTTCGCTTCACCTTGCCGACTTTCTTTGCCAACTCTTCGATCTTTTTGACGATTTTCTTGATCTCAGAGTGGGCGAGCTCCAGCGCTTCAAGCATTGTGTGTTCAGGCAATTCATTGGCTCCGGCTTCCACCATCATAACGGCGTCGGCCGTGCCGGCAACGACCAAATGCAGCTCGCTCTGCTCCATTGACTCCAGATCGGGATTGACCACGAGTTGCCCGTTGATCCGGCCGATCTTCACACCCGCCACGGGACCGTTGAACGGAATATTCGAGACCGCAAGCGCGGCGGATGCCGCCGTGATTCCAATGACATCGGAAGAACCGGTCTTATCCGCCGAGAGCACCGAGGCAATCACTTGTGTTTCAAAATAATATCCTTCTGGAAAGAGTGGACGGATCGGGCGATCGATCAATCGGCTGGTCAATACTTCCTTCTCAGCCGGGCGACCCTCGCGTTTGAAATAGCCGCCTGGTATTTTCCCCGCCGCGTAGGCTTTTTCTTGATAGTCGACGGTGAGGGGGAGAAAGTCGATTCCTGGCTTGGCTGTTTGAGCAGCCACGGCCGTGGCGAGGACTACGGTGTCGCCGTAGGATGCCCAAATTGATCCGTCGGCCTGTTTGGCAACCCGGCCAGTTTCAAGTCGGAGTGTCCTGCCAGCAATGTCGATTTCTACAATATGTACCATCTATGGTCTCCTCTGGTTAGATCCACAGATGCCCACTGAGATGCGCTCGGAAGGAGCCTGTTCAATGTCGTGCCGAGTTGCCTGATCCGTCGGTATGACTTGATCGCGTCACGCACTGTCGACATTGACCATTGCAGAGTCAGAGCGCATGTCGGTGTTCATCTGTGGGATATGTGAGCTCTGCTACGGCAACGGTATACACCGTTGCACCGCTTACTTACGAATGCCGAGGCGATCAATAATGGCTCGGTAACGTGCCTCATCCACACCACGAAGATAGTCGAGCAATCGTCGCCTCCGCCCGACCAACTGCAATAATCCACGACGGGAGTGGTGATCTTTCTTGTGGGTCTTGAAATGTTCGGTCAGATAGGTGATTCGGTTGGTCAACACTGCAATCTGGACTTCCGGTGAACCAGAATCCTTGTCATGCTGTTGAAATTGCTTGATGAGTTCCGTCTTTGCTTCTTTTAGTAATGCCATAGCGGCTCCTTCCGTCTTTAATGAGTCACGAGACTAAATACTTTACGAATTTTAATCAGCCCCATACCCGGCGTATCGTGTGTACCAATCGCCAATAGCTGACCCTCTTCATTCTTCAGTCGCACAGACATGGGATGGGGTAAGGCCGGTAGTTCACCGATTCCCGCTGGAGAAATTGAATTTCCATGCACGACCCGTTGGGCCTGCTCCGCATTGACGACCACCGCCGGAAGCTGGGATAAGAGTTGATCCAACGAAAGGAATCGGCTTCGGAGCGTGTCCATCGCGAGATGGCTTGCGATTTGATCGATCGTCAATGCCTCATCGATCGAAAGGGGCCCCACGCGACGGCGTTCAAGCGCATAAAGATGGCCACCAACCCCCAAGGCCTGACCAATGTCGGCGCACAAGGTACGCACATACGTGCCCTTTGAACAGACGACTCGAAGCGTCACGTCACAACCTTCGACCTTCAATACCTCGAGCTCGTGAATGGTGACAGACCGCTCGACCCTGTCGATGGTCTTGCCAGCTCTGGCTGCTTTGTAGAGTGGCTGTCCACCGATTTTCACCGCCGAATACATCGGAGGCAATTGCCGTTGCGGTCCTCGAAACTTAGCAACCACCGCATGAATCGCCTCCTCATTCACCCGGCATGGATCGGTCTTAATCAGCACTTGGCCTGAAGCATCCTGCGTATCAGTCGTTTCTCCAATCCGCAAAACTGCCCGGTACTCCTTGTCCCAATCGATCAGGTATTCAGCAATTCTGGTAGCTCGCCCAACCAGAATAGGAAGGACACCGGTGGCACTAGGGTCCAAGGTGCCGGCGTGCCCCACTTTGCTTTCGCCTAGTAACTTCCGTAGCTTGGCGACGACATCATGTGACGTCCACCCGGCTTCCTTATGAGCAATAAGGACACCGTCGAAGCTATCCACGCGTTCAATTGCGGCTCTCACCATCTTCATATCCCTAAGAGTCTGAGGTGCTCGTACTGTCTCTCTCACTACGAGTATCCGGCGTCCTCGGTCGTTCAGAGTCATCATGCAGCCCTTCTAGTAACTGCATAATGCGATCGCCACGTGGTCCGCTGATATCTTTTTTAAAGATCACATCGGGAAGGTATCGGAGTGAGAGCCGACGGCCTAGCTCCGCTCGCACAAATCCACTAGCCTTGGAGAGTCCAACGAAAATATTCCGCTCTGCTTCACCCGTTTCCATGGTCGTGACAAAAACATGCGCGATGCGTAAATCGCCTGTGAGTTCCACATCGGTCACGGTCACATCATGCACTCGAGGATCCTTGATTTTTCGCATGAGGATGTCGGCCACTTCCATCTGGATCTGATCCGCCACCCGATCTGCTCTTTTATAGGTTGTTTTTGACATCTTGCCCGCGTGGCGCTGGTGATCGCAGGTTTCCGGGAAACTCTAGATCAATTCCATTTGTGTCCGCACGACTTCGACTGTCGGCATGCTTTTGATCATATTTAACGCTTGTTCAAGTACCTGATTGACGTAACTGCCGTCATTGGCCACACAAGCCAGACCGAGAACCGCCTTCTGCCACAGGTCTTGGCCATCCACTTCGGCAATGGAAAGGTTAAACTTGCCTCGAAGTCTGTCTTTAAGGCCGTGAAGCACCTGCCGCTTGTCTTTGAGCGATTGGCTCCCTGCAATGAACAACTCTACCGTACAAAGTCCCACCACCATATCGAGCACTCATCTACATCATGCTTCCGACGGGACCTCGATACGGTCGTATGCAGACGGTTCCGCCACGCATCGAGAGAGGCTCCCTGGAATAAATGCAAGGCTTCCTAGAGCTTTGTCGCGATCTTGTCGATCGCATACGCTTCAACGATGTCACCTGTTTTTACATCGTTGAAATTCTCAACGCTTATTCCACACTCATAACCCTGCTGGACTTCGCGCACATCGTCTTTGAAACGCCGCAAGGAACCAAGCTTGCCCTGATACACCACGACATTATCTCGAATAACTCTGACGCCAGCACTCGAGCGGGATATCGTCCCATCAA
>CABVRS010000149.1 GCA_902500745.1 uncultured Nitrospira sp. | reverse complement strand
GCGCTCACGGCAGTTCCTCCAACACTCCGCGTCGGATCAGTGCGAGTGCCTCCGCGGCAGCATCTGCCAAGCCAGGGTGCGTGGCTTTCAGTGTTTGTACCTGCGAGAGAAACTCGATCGTCCTGGCAAGGAGCCGATAAATATCTCCTTCCGCCATCGTGGTGAGCCGACAGAGTCCGATCCATGTGAGAGTCGGCTCAGCGACCCAGCGCTCCGCTAAGGCCGCCACATCCGCGCGAAGGAGCGGAGGATCTTCATGTGGCGCAAGACTCTCGGCAAGTTTGCGAACTTGCCGCAGCAGCGAACTCAATCCGGCACTAATGCGTGGGAATGCTCCGGGCCGATCATCGTCATGAGCCAGACTGGCCATGATGCCCGTGAGAAGAGACGGGTCCGCACCGGTGAAGGCTTCGGCCCGAATCAGTTCTGTGATCAAGAGAGAGTGATCGATGCGAATCAGTCTCGCCCAATCTCCATCTGCCGTGAGTTGCGCCGTCGACGTGAGATATCCGAATGTTTGCAGCACATCCACACGTTCTTGAAAGCGATGCCATAAACTGGTTCGCAGGGCTTGAATGGATTTCGTGTGACGGTGTTGCTCCTGGCGAAGTCGGGAGGCGGTGGGAAAATCTTTGTGACAAGCCGGGCGGGAGGAACAGGTCGGGCATGGAAAATCATCCAACGATTGTACGATGGCATCCGGTAATAGCTCCGCCGAAGGCGACGCCAAAATAGGGAGAACGGGTAATCGCAGAGGCAGGTCTTCCAACTGTTCGCTGAGCCGATCAAATGTGTCTGCCGAGCACCAGGGGTAGGTCGGAATCTCTGCGCAGTCGTAGGTTCGATCGTAGACCTCTCGCACACTCGTGACGGGGCATTCTGTGACGGCGCCACCAGGCCGCAGCATGGTCAGCATGGAATTCTTTTGGCCTTTACTCCGATACTGTCTGAGAACAATTCCATGTCCCCTGTGAAGTCCTACCACTCGTCCCGGTGTGAGAAAGGATAACCGCGCGGCGACCTCCGGCGACTCTGAGCGATGCGTCTGATGTCGGGTAGGACGGTGCCGCCGTACGTGATCGAAGGATTGCCATTGCGTGATCCAATCCGTGCACACCCGAGGACCGAACGGTGCTAATTGCGCGTGCAGCAGATCTAATTTTCGTTCAAGAAGCTCGGCCCGTTGGTTGAGTTGGAATTGTGCAAAGCTCTTCGCCAGGATTCCTTGAATGTGCTCGTGTGGATGAGCCTTGAGGAGGTTCAGCACCATCGGATAGCTGATCGTAAATTGGCTGTCGATGGCCTCGGGTTGTCCGGTCAGTCCTTTGGTCAGCACGTTCAAGTCGATATAGGGCGAGGGTGTGATCACGGCAAAGCCGACATGATCTTTCCCTCGGCGGCCGGCTCGCCCTGCAATCTGTTGGACTTCGCCGATCGTGAGATCGGTGAAGTCACGCGACTTGCGGATGCTGGACTGAGTGATCACGACTGTGCGCGCCGGAAAATCGACCCCTGCCGCTAAGGTGGTGGTGGCGAAGACGGCGTCGAGATGGCCTTGTCGCATCAGCTCTTCGATCGCAATCTTCCAGGAAGGAAGGTGCCCGGCATGGTGGGCGGCGACACCGATACGCTGGACGATGGGAATGAGGGGATGTTCGGCAATGCTCGGATATTGCGCAATGACTCGTTCGAGTGCGGCACCGATCGCATCTTGCCGAACCGGAGGGAGCACGAGATCGGCATGGTCGAAGGCTTCCATCGCTTCGTCACAGGCCCGGCGTGAGGTGAGAAAGACGATCGCTGGCGTGAGATGCTTATGGCGAAGGGCGGTGACCAGATCAACCGGATGGATCGACGGCGGCATGCAGCTTCATTCCCTTTGAGATCACGACGAGACCGGAGTCGGTAATGGTAAAGCGTTGGGCATCGGCCTCTCGATTGTAGCCGATTTCAGTGTGAGGAGGGATCGTCACATCTTTATCAATGATGGCGCGCCGGATGCGACTGTGTTCGCCGATCATCACGTTCTCCATGATGATGGACTCGCGAATATCGGCATGATCTTGCACGCGGACATTGGGAGAGAGGATCGAATTCTGAACACGTCCGCCTGAGACAATGCATCCGCCGCAGACGATCGAGTCGAGGGCGACCCCCATTCGTCCGCCCTGATAATCCTGGGCGAAGACGAATTTGGCCGGTGGAAACTGTCCTTGATAGGTTCGAATCGGCCATTCTGCGTCATACAGATTGAACTGGGGGTCAACGGTAACCAAGTCCATGTTCGCTTCCCAGTACGCGTCGAGCGTTCCAATATCACGCCAATATTGAACGGCCTTTTTGTTGGCATCCTGAAACTTGAATGCGTAGACCCGTTTGTGTTCGATCATACGGGGAATGATGTTTTTTCCGAAGTCGTGGGCCGTGCCCTCTTGCGCATCGGCGATCAAATGTTCGCGAAGCGCTTGTGTGCGGAAGAGGTAGATGCCCATCGACGCATAGGCATGAGTGGGATCATTGGGAAGCGGGATGGGATTCGCCGGTTTCTCATCAAAGCGGGTGATCCGATTGTCTTCGTCGACTGCGATGACGCCGAAACGAGTTGCGTCTTGCACCGGAATGTCGATGGCACCGACCACCACATCCGCACTTTTGGCAATGAGCCAATAATACATCTCGGCGTAATTCATTTTATACACATGGTCGCCGGCCAAGATCAGTAAATACTGCGGATTCTCGCCGTCGATCAAGAACATGTTCTGATACACGGCGTCGGCGGTACCGCGGTACCAATCTTCACTGATTCGTTGCTGAGGAGGGATCGAGGCGATGTATTCCCCCAATTCCGCGTTGAGAATATTCCAGCCGACCCGGATATGGCGATCGAGAGAGTGCGATTTGTATTGGATCAGCACGGCGATCTTGCGGAGCCCGGAATTGATACAATTGCTCAGGGTAAAGTCGATGATGCGGTATTTCCCCCCGAAAGGGACGGCAGGCTTCGCACGTTGGTCCGTGAGTGGAAAGAGGCGCTCGCCTTTCCCGCCCGCCAGAACCATCGTAAAAATGTCTTTCACAGGATGTGATTCTAGCAGGACCACCATGAAATAGAAAGGAAGCGGAATCGTTGACTTCCTCGCGCATGCGGATAATACTAGCCCCAGGCCTCATGGGATTGCCATGCTGGTCAACAGTCTGAAGCATGATGTAAAGGAGTGAGCATGAAGCGAGATCTAGTTGTCGCTGCGCTACCGCGAACGACGCCGAAGCGTGTGGTGAAGCTTTCACCGAAGCCGTCCGCCAGTCCCGTCAATGATCTGACCTGGCGGCTTGACCGGTTGGAAGGCCAGATGCAAAAGCTGTCCGAACTCGTGCGGGATCATGCCGAAGATATGGATCGTCTGGTCAGAATTGTCGCAGAAAATAGCGACATCCTCCGTCGACAGCTGCTGCGTAAACACCATGAAAAGGTTCGTGTCAGGAAACATCTGCGCGCAACGGATGCTGCCCTCGAGTAATCTCTGCTACCGTTGGAATCAGGTGTGCGCGTGTGACCCAACTCTACCGTGTTCGGCGTCAGGCAGCGTACTCAGCCGCCCATCGCATGATCCAGGCTGTGCTCTGGAAATTGAACGAGAAAACCATCATGAAGGGGAGTGGAAGCATTGTGGTTAAGTTCCTCAGCATTGTTGCCATCATTGTCTCCGGATTGGCCGGGGTAGAAACCCCGCAAGCGTTTTCTGATCAGCTACCTGGTGTGTGGCATATCCAGTTGCCCTATGAGGCGCCACCTAAAACCCAGGATGTGCCGGATGTCACAATCCCGCCGAATACCAATCCGTTGAGTTCGGAGGAACTGCAGCGTGCCGAAGCGTTGCTTCCGTTGTTGGAAGGGAAACAGGAGTTTTGGGCTATGGGAGAGTTCGTGCATCTCGGTGAATCGTCTGTTCCAGTCTTGGTCAAGGCCTTGACGATGCCCAGCCC
>CABVRS010000148.1 GCA_902500745.1 uncultured Nitrospira sp. | reverse complement strand
TCAACCATCCGTATACGATGGTTGGATTGGTCGGCAATATAGAGTCTATTGTTCTCGTCGATGATCAGAGCTGCCGGTTCATTAAGTGCCGCCTGATGAGCAGGTCCCCCATCACCTGAAAACCGGGCTTGACCCGTCCCTGCCAGCGTCGAAATGAGCCCGGTCGCCGCCTCGACCACCCGGACTCGATGATTCATCGTATCGGCAATATAGATATTTCCTTCTCGGTCCACAGCCACCGCACTGGGGAAATTGAGTCGTGCATTCAGCGCCTGGCCCCCATCTCCTCCGTATCGCGTGATGGACGATGTCTCATTCGCCCAATACCGGACCGTTCCGCTCAAATCCGTGTGTTGGGTGTACGATGATCTGCGAGCCTCCGCAACATCATCATCTGCGAGAGGATCCTCCTCAGGGACCTCTGGTGCGGTATTGTGCTGGGTGACCACATCCTCATTTTCATGGACTGGCATACCCGCGACCGTCGAAATGACCCCGGTCGCTCGATCAATTTTCCGAACGACGTGATTTTCAGAATCCGCGATGTACACACTGCCATGAGAATCGAGCGCGACACCTTTTGGTTCATTTAGGCATGCCAGCGCCGACGGTCCACCATCGCCTGAAAAGCCGGGCGTCCCACAACCGGCTAATGTACGGATCGTCCATGTGGGAAGAGTGGCCGCCATGGCTCAACCTCGATCACGAGCCGATGTTTTTGATGATTGCATCGCCCATCTCGACCGTCCCGACGATCCGTGCCCCTGGGCTCTGGATGTCTTTGGTGCGATAGCCGAGATCAAGCGTTTTTACAATGGCCTGCTCGATGGTCTCGGCTTCTTTCTCAAGTTGAAATGCATACGACAGCATCATGGCCGCTGACGCGATGGTGGCAATGGGGTTGGCAATGTTTTTGCCGGCAATGTCCGGGGCACTGCCATGAATCGGCTCAAACAGGCCGACCTTGGCCCCAACACTGGCTGAGGGCAACATCCCGATCGAACCGGTGAGCATCGCCGCTTCATCGCTGAGAATGTCGCCGAACATATTGTTGCAAAGCAACACGTCGAATTGCCTGGGGTTCCGCACCAATTGCATCGCAGCATTATCGACATAGATATGCCCCAGTTCGACGTCCGAGTAGGACGCATGGACATCGATCACGACTTTGCGCCACAGCTCTGAGGACTCCAACACATTCGCTTTATCAACGGAAGTCACCTTCTTGCGCCGTTTCCGCGCCGCTTCGAACGCGACTTTGGCAATGCGTCGAACTTCGTCCGTCGTATAGACTTCCGTATTGATCCCTCGTTCTTGCCCATTCGGCAGCTTTTCAATACCTTTTGGCTTGCCGAAGTAGATTCCACCTGTCAGTTCGCGAATCACGAGGATGTCGATTCCTTCGATGACCTCGCGTTTCAATGTGGAGGCGTCCACCAGATTGGCATACACCTTCGCCGGCCGCAGATTGGCATAGAGACCCAGGGCTTCCCGGATTCCTAAGAGCGCACGTTCTGGCCTGAGACTATATTCCAGGCTCTCCCACCGGGGACCTCCCACTGCGCCCAGTAAGACTGCGTCGCTTTGTTTGGCCAGTGCCAAGGTATCGTTTGGTAACGGCACACCGAACTTATCGATCGCTTGCCCACCGATATCGGCCATCGCAAATTCAAACGCATGTCCATACTTCTCCGCAATCACCTTGAGGACTTTGACGGCTTCAGGAACGATCTCACGCCCGACTCCGTCACCGGCTAACACTGCAATCTTGGCCTTCACGGCTGCTCCTTTCGACTTTTGGATCGCCCCTTCACCTATTCCAATATCGTTTCATCTTCCGCACGCCAGGCTGGATCAACCAGACAGAGGAACTCAATATCGACTGCTCCCGTATTTTCCAGAAACTGTTCTCCACCGGGCTGTACATAGATGGTTGCCCCGGCTTCGATCACCGTAACCTGGCCATTGATCGTAAATTGCCCTTGCCCGGAGATAAAATAGTAGACCTCGGACGAGGTCAGGATATGTCGTTTCGACCGTTGCCCTGGACTCAACCTTCCATGGGCAAGGCTATACCCGAGTTCGAGGGGGTACTTCGCTGGATGAAAGATCTCCCGTAAACGAGTATGGTCGCCGGCCAAAAATTCCGGTCGATCTCCGAGTGCAACCTTCCACACGCCTCAGTCCCCTTCCGAGGAAGCAAGTCATCTCGAAAAATGAAAACTGTACCGTGCGCATCCGTTTCAAATCAAGTTCACCTTTTGCTCACCTTGCGCCTGCTTTGTCGCGAGATAGGCAAGCTTGTTCAAGGCACTGAGATAGGCCCGAGCGGAGGCGGTGATGATATCGGTATCCGCTCCGTGACCCGTCACGGTTCGGCCATCTTCCTGAACTCGGACCGACACCTCACCCTGTGCATCTGTCCCGCCGGTGATCGCTTTCACCACATACATCAACAGCTTGCTCTTGGTCTGCGTGATCGCCGCAATCGTACGGTAGACGGCATCCACAGGCCCGTCACCTGTTCCGGTTTGGGCAATAGCCCTGCCGTCGACCTCCAGTTCTACTGTGGCGGTGGGAACCTGGCTGGTTCCGCTTGAGACGTGCAGCGTCTTCAACGCGATGCGGTCGGCCATCTTCGCTAACTCTTCCGAGACGATGACCTCGAGGTCTTCTTCGAAAATCTCCTTCTTCTGATCCGCAAGTTTCTTGAATCGCTCGAACGCATGGTTCACCTCTTCCTCACTGAGCGTATACCCCAACTCCTCCAAACGCTGACGAAAGGCGTGCCGACCGGAAAGCTTTCCCATCACCATCTGGCTCTCAACTAATCCGATGGATTCTGGCCGCATGATTTCATAGGTCGTCTTGTCTTTGAGTAACCCGTCTTGGTGAATGCCCGAGGTATGGGCAAAGGCGTTGGCCCCCACGATGGCTTTATTGGGTTGCACGACCATACCTGTGATCTTGCTAACCAATCGGCTGGTCTTCGCAATCTCTTCCGTCCTGATTCCGGTATCAGCTTGATAGAAATCCTTCCTGGTCCGGAGCCCCATGACAATTTCTTCCAACGACGTATTCCCTGCCCGCTCCCCAATTCCGTTGATCGTACATTCCACTTGACCGGCCCCATTGACAATAGCCGCCAAGCTGTTTCCCACCGCGACACCTAAATCGTTGTGGCAATGGACAGAAATGACGGCCTGTTTGGCATTGGGAACTTCGCTGCAGATCCCCTTGATCAATGCGCCGAATTCCTGAGGAACAGCATACCCCACCGTGTCGGGAATGTTGATCGTGCCGGCCCCTGCGGCAATAACCGCCTCGATGACCTCATACAGAAAGGACGGATCCGAACGACTGGCATCCATCGGGGAAAACTCGACGTCGTCGACATAGCCTCGAGCCCGCTGGACCATGTCCACAGCACGTTGTTTGGCCTGTGCCCGGGTCATCCGAAACTGGTGCTTGAGGTGAATATCGGATGTCGACAAAAACGTGTGGATGCGCACTTTGGGGGACCCTTTCAAGGCTTCCCAGGCCCGATCAATATCTTCCGGGCGCGCGCGCGCAAGGCTGCAGATCGTCGGCCCTTCCACTTCTTGAGCGATCCGCCGAACCGCCTCAAAATCTCCGGGGGAACTATAGGCAAATCCTGCTTCAATGATATCGACACCGAGCCTCGCCAGCTGTTTGGCCACCATGACCTTTTCTTCCACGTTCATGCTGGCGCCTGGCGATTGCTCGCCGTCTCGCAACGTCGTATCGAAAATTCTGATCATGCGTGTCATGGTGTCACCTCTTCTCCTAAAGAAGATCGCTCAAAATAGAAAAGCCTTCATCCCGTTATACCCAGGGACGAAGGCTCGACACGCGCTTCGTGGTACCACCCTGATTTAGCCTGAACACCGATTCGGCTGCGCAGGCCCTTCGTTAGGCCCCTTACGAGGGCAAGACGGAATCTCTTACTTCATACGTTCAGAGATTCGGCTCGGAGGTGAGTTCGACGAGACCTAGGCTGGTTTGCACCACCCACCAGCTCTCTGTAGGGCATCCAACACCCTATT
>CABVRS010000147.1 GCA_902500745.1 uncultured Nitrospira sp. | reverse complement strand
TCCAAAATTCAGTTTCAACCAACGACCCACGCATTTCTTGGAAGCCCATGCTCACAAGCTTTGTTTTGACAGTGTCTAGAAACTCTCGGTAGGGGTGTTTCTTGCCTGTCCCAACGCGTGGCGCTCGCAGGCTAATCGTATATTTCCGAAATCGCTTCTGGCGCCAACTTCCGTCCTTCAACATGTCGGGGGTCAACTGCGACACTTCTTCCGCCACCCCTTGCTTTAATAACTGCGCGGCAGCACTTGCTCCGGATGGAGACAGGATGAACGCGCGTGTCACACGTTCGTCCACCCGGAATGGCTCCTTGGCATTGCCTCGCTTCACCGCATAATCTTCGATCACCCGTCGATCGTTTTCGGAAAACTCTTTGAGCGGCCGCGAGGATTCATGCACCTGCTTCAAGAGCGTCCGCAGCGCCTCAACGGTCGGACTCGGACGTCCGGTTGTTTCGATGCAGCCCCCCTGCACGATCAGCAGAACCCCTTCCTTCTTGAGTCGCCCAACGGCTTTACTGACATCAGAAGAATCGAGCCCATCTTGTGACTGAAGATCGGGAATCGTCAGTCGCTGTCCCGTACCGGCTGCCTCACGGGCAGCATCGAGCACGCGTTCGATCGGGGATGCGCCACGGGAGTACTCCTCACCGACTTTCGTCAGGGACACAACCGGGGTCACCGTTTCCGACTGTATGGTGATCAGCGCTTTGGCCAGCAGCCATTCGACGGCCATGCTCAACTGGGAAGGCTCCAACTCGGCGGCGACGGCCAACTGTTCGCTGTCCAAGACCGTTCCCGGCTGGCTCGCGCCGAAGGTCGTCAGAACTTTGATTTCGAGAGGATGAAGGCTGTCGATGACTGCGGAGGAGATATCCACCCTAGATCGCCTATCGATTGACCGCTGTGCGGGGCGTCGGTTGACTGGCTGCTTCTGCGGCTGCTCGCATGGTGGCGATCGTGGCCGTGTAATCGCGTTGTGAGAAAATCGCGGACCCTGCCACAAGCGTCGTTGCACCGGCCGCCACGATCTCTCGGGTATTGTCCACCTTCACACCGCCATCCACTTCCAGCAATGCGCGGCTGTTGATGCGATCCAACAGTGTCCGTGCCTCAACGATTTTCTTGAGCACAGATGGAATAAACGTCTGCCCACCGAACCCTGGATTCACCGACATGATCAACACCAAGTCGACGTCACCCAAGATCTCCTGCAGCGACGCGATCGGCGTCGCGGGATTCAGCGTCACCCCGGCCTTGACCCCTCGCTCCTTAATCGATTGAATCGTACGGTGCAGGTGCGGGCAGGCCTCAACATGGACGGTGATATAATCCGCTCCCGCGTCCGCAAACTCGGGAATGAACGCGTCGGCGTTCGTGATCATTAAATGCACGTCGAGGGGTAGTTTGGTGACTTTCCTGAGGCTTTCCACAATGGGAGGCCCCACCGTCAAATTCGGGACGAAGTGGCCGTCCATGACATCCACATGCAGCATATCGGCACCAGCCCGCTCTACAGCGGCGACTTCATCCGCCAACCTGGCAAAATCGGCGGAGAGAATGGACGGTGCAATGTAAATCGGATGCGGCATCACTGGTTCTTTCGTAAACGGACAGCGTAAAACCCATCCATCCCAAAACTATTACAGAGAGTGGAGAGCGCCCCTTGAGCGGTCACAAATCGATGCGCAGCAGGTGGAAGCCAGGGAGCCACAGATTCACGCGTCCATCCAGGAAAGGTCTCACAAAACCGGCTCACAACCTCTTCAGTTTCTTCCGTTTCCGTAGAGCACGTACTATAGACCAGCACCCCACCTGGTCGCAAGGTGGGAGCGACCGACTCGAGGATTTCCACTTGGAGTTTCTGATGCCGCACAAACGATGAATCAGACCTCAAGTCTTTCGCTTCAGGATGACGACGCATGACACCCAGTCCGCTGCAGGGTGCATCGACGAGAATTCGGTCGAAGACGGTCGGAATGGCTGATTGATCGGCATCTCTGGCGACGAAGCTGGTCCATTGGGCAGGCTTTCTTGCATCTCCCACAACTGGCACAATACTCTGACTCTGCAGTCTCAGACAATTTTGTCGCAACAGATCCAGCCGAGCGGCCTGCTGATCAACAGCGACAATCATTCCTCGATCACCCATGAGTTCCGCAAGATGCGTTGCCTTTCCACCTGGAGCTGCGCAAGCATCCAAGATTACTTCGTGGGGTAACGGATCAAGAATGGGGGGTATGAGTTGGGCGGCTTCATCCTCCACATAAAAATCTCCCGTCATGAAACCTGGTAACGAGCTGACTTCCCGCCCTTTCCCCACGATAACACCCATAGGACTCACGTCTGTTGGATACGCCGTTATTCCGGCGTCTTGTGCGCGATTCAGGAACTCCTCACGGGTCAGTCGCCGACGATTGACTCGCACGGTCACGTCAGGAATAGTGCTGGTCGCCCGGCATGCCGATTCCGTCTCCTCCATCCCCATTCGATCTAACCACCGCATCGCCAACCACACAGGGATGCCGTATCTGATAGACAGCGAGTCAGCCGGGTGCGTCAGGGAATCTGGGAAGGCTGGTACCGGTCCACGAATCAGATTGCGTAAGACCCCGTTCACCAACCCACTCCAATCACGCCCGAGTTGTTTCGTAGATGCTTTCGCGAGCTTGACCGTTTCGTTCACAGCTGCCGAATCCGGAACTCGATCCAGGAACAGCACTTGATAGGCGCCGATCCGAAGCAACATCTGAACAATGACCGGCAATCGGTGAAGAGGTTTGGACAAAACGACGCCGAGCCGCCAATCAATCGTTTCCTGCCGCCGCAAAACGCCGTATGCCAATTCCATCACGAGCGAGCGGTCGCGCGACAGGGTGATTGAGGCGGCTTGCTGGTCGATCAGTTCATCGAGCGGCTGATCTGTCCGCTGGCCGGCAAGCAGAATACGGAGTGCTATCGATCTCGGCGATGGTCCTGACACAGAAGTTCCTACGTGGCATCATGTCAGATAAGTATGGCGGCGGACTTACACATCCCGAGACCCCAGTTGCATACCGGTCGTGACTTTATGCCCGGTCAGAAATTGGCTGACGGGCATTCGTTTGGAGTTCGCCGTTTGTATTTCTTGTACATCGAGAAGCCCCTCTCCGGTTGCCACCAGAATAGACTGTTTATCGACAGCCACGATCGTGCCAGGCTTGTCGGTCATTGCACTTTTGCTCGAGACTACCCTCCATATGTTCCATCGTTCCTCACCCAAAAAGGTGTAGGCCCCTGGCCATGGAGAGAGACCTCGCACTCGGTTCGCAAGAGATGCGGCGCTCATCGTCCAATCAATGAGGCCGTCTTCTTTCTTCAAGAGCGGCGCCATCGTCGCCTGCCCATCATCCTGCTTCTTTGGCATCAACGTCCCGGCTTTTAATTGTGCGATCGTCTCGACAAGCAACCGCCCACCCAACTCCGCTAGACGAGGGGCCAACGTTCCAGCCGTGTCGTCCTTCATGATCCCTAGCCTCTCTTGGAGCAGCATGGGGCCGGTATCCATCCCTTCGTCCATCAGCATCGTCGTGATTCCCGTTTCGATCTCGCCATTGATCACCGCCCATTGGACCGGCGCGGCGCCTCGATATTTCGGCAGCAGCGAGCCATGTACATTGACGCAACCCTTCGGAGGGAGAGTCAGTATCGGTGTATGTAAAATACGTCCGTACGCAGCAACCGCGATCAGATCAGGCTGCCAGGATGTGAGGGCCTGCAAAAACTCCGGCGTGCGAATCTTGAGTGGCTGCAACACAGGAATCCCCGCTCGCTCCGCAACAAGTTTCACCGGTGGAGCAACGAGCTGCTGTCCTCTACCTTTGGGTCGATCCGGCTGTGACACCACACCGACCACGTGATCATCAGAGCGAAGCAGTGCTTCGAGCGACGGCACGGCAAATTCTGGTGTGCCCATGAAGACAATGCGCATAGCTTGGCTTTAGCATCGTGGTTGTGAGAAAGCAATCATTTCATAGCTCAACTTGACTTGCTCTTCGTCGCTTTGTTAGTCTCCCTCCGCGGGGTGGAGCAGCCTGGTAGCTCGTTGGGCTCATAACCCAAAGGTCAG
>CABVRS010000146.1 GCA_902500745.1 uncultured Nitrospira sp. | reverse complement strand
TTCACCGTAACTTCAACCGTCTTGACCGGATATCCGGCGAACTTTGTGCGGAAGTGCTCGCTCCACTGGACGTCAAATCCACAATTAGCTGGCTTCAGCGGAGCCATCGATATATTTCGTTCAGCCAAAATGTGAATCCATCCGGCATCGGAACCAAGATGCGGCCAACTGCCTCCGCCCAGTGCCAATACTACCGCGTCGGCCTGAACGCGTTGCGGCCCTTGTTGATTCATAAAGAGAGGATTTCCTTCTTGATCCCAACCACACCATCGATGGCCAGCATGGAATTGCACGCCGGTCGTTCGCAACCGACGCAACCAGGCACGCAAGAGCGGCGCCGCTTTGAGATCTGCGGGAAAGATTCGTCCGGAACTGCCGACAATGGTCTCAATGTTGAGGCTGCGAGCCCACGCCCGTATGGCGTCAGGAGGGAACGATCGAATCACAGGCTCCATTTCAGAGCGTCGACTGCCATAGCGCGAGAGGACCTGCTCCATCGGCTCTGAATGGGTCAGATTCAAGCCGCCTTTCCCCGCGAGAAGAAACTTTCTTCCGACAGACGGCATGGCGTCATAGAGCGTGACGTGTGCGCCTCCAGCGAGAGCCGCCTCTGCGGCCATCAATCCAGCGGGACCACCACCGATAATTGCTACCGTTGCCATTGCAATCTTACTCGTTCATTAAAATGGTTTAAGTTTTCCACGTACACAAATACATACATTGTTGAGTTGAGCGTCATGGGTGCAGGTCTACGCCGACAGTCGGCGACTCCCTACATTCCTACAGCCACATCAGAAGTGAACCTGACCATGTGCATTGATATATCGCAATAAGTCGATATCTCGGCGTCGGTCTACATCTTGCTTAGCCCATTCTCTGCAAACCAGCGATGGCCATCGCGTTGCCACATTCTTCGTGTGTTCATCTTACCTGATAAACAGGTGAGGAATAGAACTGACGAAAGCAAAATAAGGAGAAACATGATGCGTAACCGAGCTGTCTGTTGCATGGCCCTTGGTCTTGCTGGAGTGCTGTCCAGCATGGCGAGTGAAGCCATGGCAGCCGAAGATATTTCAAGGAGAAATAATCTCACTGTGACGAGACCGACTGCCCCTCGTCATCCCGACGATTCGTTCAGTCGAATGTTCCCCGGCTTGCCACCATATGCGCCCGCTACTCCTGAAGCCAGAGAACAGGCTCAGAAGCTCGGTGTCAAGGGTGGCGTCATCGATGCCTTGGATCTGCTGACTGATCCGATCCAGTCGATTCTCAATCCCGCTGTCCACAGCCCGAACAATCCTGATAATCCCAATATGACGGCAGGGATGACCTTCTTCGGTCAATTTCTGGACCATGACCTCACGCTTGCGTTAAAGGCGCCGCTCAATGAACCGACTCAGCCACGGCGAACCACCAATTTCCGCACTGCCGAATTTGACCTCGACAGTCTGTATGGCAAAGGACCAGATGGGTCGCCTGAACTGTACGATACCAGTTCCGCCACCATCAAATTCCGAGTGGAGGCCATACCCGGATCAGAGCAGGTTTCACGAAAAGGGGCCGTCCGATTCGATCTGCCACGCGATCCAAATAATAATGCCATCATCGGAGATAGTCGGAACGACGAAAATATCGCCATTAGCCAGTTTCATCTCGCCATGTTGATGTTCCACAATGCGATCACCGACCGAGTCCGTCAAGATCCGGCATTTGCGAATCGTTCAGCCAAGGATGTTTTCAACGAGGCCCAGCGTCAGGTGCGCTGGCATTACCAATGGATTATCCTCAATGAATTTTTGCCGCTCACGATCGGGCAAAATCGAGTAGATGAGATTCTACGAACTGGTCCACGGTTTTACAGAGTCACCGATCGGAGTCAAGACACGCAATTCCGCAATGCGATTCGTGAGCCGTTGATTCCAGTAGAATTCGCTGTGGCTGCATACCGCTTCGGTCATTCCCAAGTCAGGCCCAGCTATCGAGTGAATTTTGGGGCGGCCCCAGGCAGCGAGTTCTTCGCCTTCGTCTTTGATGACTCAGCCGATCCAAACGATCCAAACCCCAACGATATGCGCGGCGGCAAGCGCGCGCCCCGCCGCTTTATCGACTGGCAGACGTTCTTCAAGCTAGACAATGTAAACTTCCGCCCCAATAAGCGGATCGATACAAAGCTCTCAACTCCTCTCATGCTCCTGCCAGGATCACGCGGACCAGCTCCTGGACTACCGAACGACGGGGTCCAGTCGCTACCGTCTCGAAACCTCATGCGTCACGTCAACTTTGGGATCCCCTCGGGACAGGCCATTGCACGCGTAATGGGAGTGCGGGTTCTGACTCCGGAGCAGCTCACGGAGCTGGCTCCCTTCGGGATGGAGCGAAACACGCCACTCTTTTATTACCTTCTGAAGGAGGCAGAAATATTTGAAAACGGCTTGCGGATGGGTCCGGTCGGAAGCCGCATTATCGGCGAGGTCTTCATCGGCTTACTGAAAGCTGATAAAGACTCCTACTTGACGGTCAACAGAAACTGGAAGCCGACTCTGCCGTCCGCGAAATCAGGAGACTTTGAGATTTCTGATCTCCTCAGGTTCGCGGGAGTCGTTCATCCGCTGGAATAGCGCTTGCCTGACGAGATGGATGGGTGCCCTCTTTCAGAGGGTACCCATCGAACAGTGATGCAGGGTCATGGAGTCTCTATGATGTCTGATCTTGTGGGATTGGCGCAGCAGTCACAACCTGCTGCACGAGTGTCATAGTCGATCACGCCTCCCCGTCGATCCAGCTCAATCAGGCAGCAGTCGTCAAGCATCTGCTTGAGCTGTTTGCGCCCCCGTTGCACACGAGATTTCATCCCTGAGAGAGAAAGGCCCATCTGTTTGGCAGCAGCCTGTTGCGTCAGCCCATCGATCTCAACGAGTGTGATGGCGTTTCGATAGTCTGATGAGAGCCGCTCGATCATGGGACGAATGCACCCGGCAAGTTCCGATCGAGACTCCTCACTCTCTAATCGACGAGCAGCCGCTGATCTCCTTGATACTTCATTGATCACTTCAAGTTCTGAACTCAGTCCAGCAGGAATCTCCCGTTGTCTTCCAGGTTTTCGGTAATGATCAATGATCGCATTCCGCGTGACCTGATAGATCCAGGAGACGATTCGGCGGGGATCGTTCACCGTATCCATCTGCCGATGGACACGTACAAAGACATCCTGCAGTATGTCGTCAACATGACCATCATCATTCACCCGCTTGGCGATGAAGGCCCGGAGGCCATCATGTACCTGGCGCCAGAGTTCTTCCGTCGTCTTCGTCATGATGGCCTCTCCCTCATCGGGTCCAATACGGTACTGCATCGGTTCAAGCTCCGCAAGCAGCTGGCTCATGGGAGCCGGCCTTTTTCGGCACACAGCAGCCTGTTTGACTAAGTCGTCCAGTGATTTCCAATTGTTCATGGACCGTGAAGATCTCCCAGGCATTACCGTCCGGATCGGTAAACCAGAGTTTATCCTGTCTGGCAAAACAACACGCGACGCTGTCTTCGACTCTCTCAAGTATCCCTTCATGTTGCAACCGACCCGTCCAGTCGGCAATTTCCTGAATCGTCTCAACCTCGATGCCCAAGTGATCAACGGCACTTATTTCACCACTGGAAGACACCAGCGAAAAGTTCAGCGCCGGGGCCTTCAGGTCGAACTTGGCATAGTCGGCCACTTGTTTCTGCGGCTTCACCCCGAATACCTTTTCATAGAAGGCTACGGACGTTGACACATCGCGCACATCGAGAGAAATATGAGGACGCATGGGGAACCTCCTTCTTATAGAGTGGCGGATGATTCCGCTCTCATCTCTATAGACGGAAGAGATCCGAAAAGGACACAACGCTCAAAAGCGAGGGGATCATACGATTTGACTCGCCTCTGATGAGACAAAGACGAGTCGACGGGAGCGGTCTACCGGCACCGCCATATCAAATAACGTGAACCGTGGCTACTTCCTTACCTGGCTTGCGCCCGCGTCTTGGCGAAGCAGCCGTTGACGTGGTCGTCCACCATGCCGACCGCCTGCATGAAGGCATAGACGATCGTGCTTCCTACGAAACGAAACCCGCGCTTCTTCAGATCTTTTGAGAGCGCGTCGCTCTCCGGAGTTGTCGCCGGTACATCCGCCATCGTCCGGCGGTTGTTCAACTTTGGCTTCCCGCCAACG
>CABVRS010000145.1 GCA_902500745.1 uncultured Nitrospira sp. | reverse complement strand
CCTTCTCTACTGATCCAACCCCTTTTCGGCGTGCACATAGTACCGTGCTGCTTCCGATCGTCTTGATATTCTTAGGCGCTTGTAGATTTTTTGCAGTCTGGTTGCCACCGCGGTCGGCGTCATATTCAATTCTTGAGCGATCTCTTTATTCGTCTTCCCGGACGCCACATAGGATAACAACTGAAGGTCTTCTCTTGAGCAATTATTCTCGACACTCTCACGCCCCACCCGACCTCCGTCCCTGACCCACGTCATAACTTGCTGAGTCAGCTGCTGATCCATAATCGCTCGGCCGGTCGCCACAATCTCGATACTCCTCGCGACGGCGTCAGCGGCGGCGGTCTTCAACAGATACCCCTGCGCCCCTGCTAGAATCGCGTCGCGGAGGACATCCTTATCGTCATGTGCGGAGAAAAACAGCACGCCGATGTGAGGATGCGCGTCCCGAATCGTTTTACAGAGATCGATCCCGCTCGTGTGGCCGACACGCACCTCTAGAATGACCACGTCCGGTCGCCACGTCTCTATCGCAGCACGTACCTCGCTCGGCGTTCTGGCAACACCGACAAGCTTGATGTGCGGACTCTTCGATAAGAACGTCTTGAGTCCGTGCAGCGTCAGCATCGAGTCATCAATCAGCACCACACGAATGGATTTTCTTACGCCCGTTGATTCACTCATCGTGTTCTTCCTATCGAATGGTGGCTCTATCAATTCAGCGACCCTCGGAATCCAGTCTGTAGAGAGCTTCATATTCATGAACGCCTCGTGTTGTCGAAGATGGTTTTCAGGAACGTCCGCAACCCTTGCTCGATCCGCTCACGCATGACAACCCCGATGGCAGTAGTCACGGCGCCTCTGTGCGCCCTATCCAGAGCGTGTCGGTGGTTCGGCTCAAGTCGTTGCGAACAGTCCGGACAGTAGATATGAACAAACGGGATTTCACTAAGACGTACCCTGTTGTTTTCTCGGTATGCTTTCATCGATATCCACACTGGACGTTGGTCTCGTGGTCGCGACTCATCGTCTCGCACGAACCCACAGTACTGGCAGACAAAGAGTGGCGCCGGCCCTGAGTCTGGTCTGTGTGCGGAAGTATTCATCGGCCACACCCGTAGCGACGGCATCGCGATCATAGGACGCTCCGGAGATTGGGCTGCGATGACCCCTGCGCACGCGCACGACGGGATATCGGAACCCGCGGGGTGACCAATTCGGAATTGGTGGAATTCAACACACGACACATATCGACAAAGAAATCGACGAATGCGGCGATCAGGGATTCACGACAGGCTTTTTCTTGAATTCCGGTCAGCTGCTGCCATTCGCCCTTGACCCGCTGCAACACAATCAATCGATGCGTCTTCATCTCATGGTGAAATTCGGTCGTCAGGAGAAAGTCTTGTCCATTCTGGTTGATGAAAAGCCCTTGAGTCGTCATGCTTCTGCCCTCTCCATTCTCATTCGTCCTCCCCATACTCTGCGGCAACCAGTGCCTCCATTTGTGTGTTAACCGAGATCGCAGTAGAACAATCCCCGTGCCACATCAGCAGAAAGTAACTCATCATTTGTAATCAATGGGTTGTGATGAACGAAGGAACGGCTGAGTCCACCATGACTGTTTCAGAATGAATCAGTCATGTGTCTCATGAGACAGATGCTACGCTGTGTGAGACGGTCCTAGGATAAGAGGATGCGGAAGATGGAAGGGATCGATGAGGGCCACTGCGATGATACATGCAGGGTGGCTTATCTCAGATCATCAGTGCACACGTTCCCGCTAGCGGGGAGGAATATCGAGCTCAACGAGTCGGCGATAGAATGTGGCTCGGCTGACCCCCAATCGCTTGGCAGCCTCGGTTCGATTGCCCTTGGCATCGGAAAGCGCCGCAAGCAAACGGGATTTCTCGTCTCCGCCCTGCAATGGAATCCAGGGTGCCAACGTCGGCACGGCCGGCGTCCCTACGATTTCCGGCGGCAGATCATCGGGAGACACCTCCGTTCCCTTGCAGCTGATCACCGCAAACTCAATGGCACTCCGCAGTTCACGTACGTTTCCTGGCCAGACATAGCTCATGAGTCGATGGAGCGTCTCCGGACTGAGTCGGTCGATGGTCTTCCCGGTCGCCGCACAGATCGTCATAAGAAACGAGTGCGCGAGCAACGGGATATCTTCGCGTCGTTCTCTCAGAGTGGGAAGCCGAATTCTGGCGATGCGGATCCGATACAGCAGATCCGCCCGAAATGAACCACGCACGACGTCTTCACTCAAGTTATGGTGCGTGGCCGCCAGGACGCGCACATCCACTTTACGCGGCCGGGACTCTCCCAGCCGGGTAATTTCCTTCTCCTGCAGTACCCGCAAGAGCGCGGTCTGAACCGGCTGCGGGACATCTCCAATTTCGTCGAGAAACAAGGTTCCACCTTCCGCAGCTTCGAATAGTCCTTGCTGGTCATTCACGGCCCCGGTAAAGGCCCCTCGCTTGTGACCAAAGAGTTGACTCGTCAAGATCGAATCGGTGAGTCCCGCACAATTGGCGGCAATGAACGGCCTCTCTCGTCTGCCGCTCGTTGAATGAATGGCTCGTGCGATCAGTTCTTTTCCTGTTCCCGTCTCCCCTTCGATCAGCACCGTGGTATCGACGGATGCGACGTCTCGGACCAGTTGGTACACGCGCAGCATGGCGGGACTCTTTCCCACAAGATCATGAAACGACGCCTGCTCGCTGAGTGCGCGTCGGAGCGTATGAAGCTCCGTACGATCGTTCACCACCACGATTTGCCGACCCGGGTGTCGTGGATCTCGATGAATGTCCACCTCAACCCAAGTGGGTTGAGCGCTGTCGATATAGAACGGCCCGGCTGTCCGGCTGTCCGAAGGAGCATTGATTGTTTCGCGGAATATCGTGCGATCCTGCTGATGAAAAGGAATGACCTCTCCCCATTCCCGCCCGATCACCTCCCCTGTCGAAGCACCCAGCAGTTGCCGCGCCCGATCGCTGGCAAATGTGATGCAGCCCCGTTCGTCGAGAACGAGTGCCGCAAGGCCAAGGTGCTGAAGCAACGCCAGCGCGTCGTCTTTCGTCCGTTCGCTGACCTCCAGCTGATTGATCAAGCGCGTCTCAGTCTTACGGTGAGACTTGACGGTGACGTCTTCCGCAAGCATACGTTCCCGGGCCCGTTGCACGATGGATCGCATCTGCTCAAACCCGGCCCCAAGCCGCTCAATGAGCAGGACCGTTCGCGATTCCATTGATAGAACCGTCGCTTCCAGGGTCATGGTTCCCCCCTGGCCATCGGACTCTGTCCACGGTCCCGATTTCTCAACGGGGCCGGATTCTGACGCCCAGACAGAATGGTCGGCCGCGACATAGTCCCGCAAAAACGGCGACCACTGCTCCAGATCCAACACGGTGGATGCTTCAGGACCGACGCGCGCGCACCACCATTCAGGCGCCAATCCCTGCAGCCGAAACCCACCGGAAGGTTCGTCACGTTCGAACACGGCGATATCGAGCGTGGAGAGGATGCGATTGAACAGTGGATCGTCGGATGGGACGGAGTCAAACGGCCTGTGGCTCATAGGCGTTCAGTTGGGAGAGGCGAACCATGCATGATTTGCGTCGTGATATTCCGGAAAAGCTCCTCGACGCCTTGACCGAGCTTGGCGCTGCCGAACAGGACGGTCCAGCCTCGCGCGCGCAGCTGTTCGATTGCCCCTTCGTCGATTTCCCACTCAGTTTGAAGGTCCGCCTTATTGATGATCGACACGAATGGAACGCTGCCCAGCGTTCGAGCGGCGGTCTGTTGCAGCGCGAGTGCCGTGTCCAGCGTACCTCTTCTGGTGCCGTCCATCACCACAATGTACGCGGATGACCCACGCAGATATGAATCGCGCACCTTCTGGAATTCGTCCTCTCCATAGAGATCCCACAGCATCAACATGACCTCGTGGTCTTTGATCGCCACAGTTTTCTTCTCAACCGTCACACCGATGGTCGTGTGATACTGATCCGAGAAGACGTTGGTCACAAAACGCCGCACGAGGCTCGTCTTCCCCACGGCAAATCCACCCAGCATGCAGATTTTCTTCTGGATCATGGACGCGCCGTCTCATGAGCCTGCGCAGGAACCGTAAGAGACGCGCGCAGGGTCACGATTCGCTGACCGCCGGTTACTTGCATTGCCTCGCGTTGGTCAGAGAGCCGGACCGTGCCCGCGGCCAGCGT
>CABVRS010000144.1 GCA_902500745.1 uncultured Nitrospira sp. | reverse complement strand
CCCTTGGCGGCCATCGGATCGAGCACGTCGGTATCGCCGTAGAAGGTGCCGTCGATAAATACTTTAGGAAGCGTCGGCCAATTCGTGATTTTCGTCAGCGCTTCGCGCTTCGCCGGTTGCGACAGGACATCGATGAGCTCGTAGGGGTACCCATACTTGTCGAAAAACTGCATGGTCTCCCTCGTGAACCCGCACATCGGCATCGTCTTGGTTCCTTTGCCGTAGATCAAAATTTTATGTGCCTGTACTTCCTTCTGAATTTCTTCTTCTATCTGGTCGGCCATGGCCTCCTCCTATGTCTCAGCTTTGGTTCGGGCAGTGAGTTCTAATGCGTGGATCCGTCCATCCTTCATGGGTGCGTCTAAGGCCTGATAGATCAGACGGTGCCGATCTAAAAGATTTTTTCCTTCAAACCCATCGGAAACAATGACGACCTTCAGGTGATTCATGGTCCCCGTCCGGTCAGTCACGGTCACTTCAGCATCCGGCAGGCTCTTCCGAATATATTCGGTCAGTACGTCAGGTGTAATCACAGGTATCGACTCCAGCAGTATTTTTAATACCCTAGCTGAAACGTGCCCTGAAAGGCAATGAGCATCCGCCGGTGGTGGATTTCACCAACCTGGTGGTGCCTTTGAGCCAGTCTGTGGGCGGCGGAGGTAGGTTAGATTCAACTTCCTGTTGAAATGATGGAGCTTCGCATGCCGTTCAATCTCGGCACTAACCTTGCGGTAGCTTAGGCCATGATGGAACCCACTGCACTCCGTTCTTCACCAAGGAGGCTACCATGAGTGAATTCAAGTCCGGGTTTTTTGTCGGAGGTGAGAGCTGCAATGGTCGGGTCTTAATCGTCGACGACGAACCGGACATCCGGAAAGTCGTGCGGATGACTCTGCAAAAAGCCGGGTACGATGTGCTTGAAGCTGAGAACGGGGAGAAGGCCATCGAAATCATCAACTATGGTGAAAATCGCCTCCTGCTGGATGTCATGGTCTGTGACATCCGGATGCCGAAGGTGAACGGGATCGAAGCCATCGCCTACTTCCGAGAGAACTATCCGCGTGTGCCCTTGATTGTTCTGACCGGGTTCCCAGACACCGACATGGCCACATCGCTCCTTCGGCAGGGCGTCGTGGACTATCTCGTGAAACCGGTGGAGGGGGAAATATTGAAGGCTGCCGTCGGTCGTGCCATGGAACAACGAGAATTGGCGCGCCTATGATGAACAGGTCGCCATCGGATGGGACAGGTACGGCAATGACATCTGCGACCATCGCTCATTCAACCATGGAAACCCAGCGGAACACATCGTCGCCGGCCGCGCTACCGATGAAAGTTGCGATCATCGGCGCCGGCCGTGGAGGAGCGGCACTTCTTGAGGTGCTCCATCAGATTCGAGCGATTGAGATCGTCGGGATGACCGACAAGGATGTCTCCGCACCGGGACTCAAGCGAGCCCAAGAACTGAACGTGCCGGTGTATGGAGTGATTGCCGATCTGCTCAGGGACCACACACTCAACGTGGTGCTGGACGTGACGGGTGATCCCTCGGTAGAGACCATGCTTCAGCAACACCGGCCGACAGGGACGGCGATAGTCAGTGGACAGGCGTCGCGGCTTCTCTGGCTGCTTGTGCAACATGAATCGACGTTACAAACCGAGTTGCTCCATGCAGAGAAACTCGCCGGTTTGGGCTCGTTTGCAGCCGGCATCGCGCATGACATGAACAATCCGCTCCAACTGATTCTCGGCATGGCTGAAAACCTGGCCGACGAGACGGACCTCAAGACCGTGCATGCTCAAGCCCTGGACATCATTGAAGCCGTGAAACGGACGACGGCGATTTGCCGAGACCTCACCTCCTACTCTCGCCGCGCATCCTTACAGCAAGATGGCCTCGTCAACGTCAATAGCAAGCTCGATGAAGCCCTGAAGATCGCGCGCTATGCCGTGGCCCTTCAAGACATCGACATACACAAGCACTATCAACCTGACATCGTCGTGAAGGGAAATCCTGATAAATTGCTCCATGTATTCGTGAACCTCATCACCAACGCGGTTCAGGCGATGGAACATCACGGGACGCTGACACTCGAAACCATCGCTGCCGACGGCGCGACTCACGTTCGTGTTTCGGACACCGGCTGCGGTATCGCACCGGAGGTTGTGACCAGAATTTTTGAGCCGTTCTACACCACGAAGCCACCGGGCAAGGGAACGGGACTGGGTCTTTACAATATTAAGAATGTGATCCAGCATATGCACGGCACCATTGGCGTCGAGAGTCACGTCGGCCAAGGCTCCACCTTTACCCTCACATTCCCCGGTGATCCGTCGATGGCTGAGGAACCCCCTCGAGCAGAAACATGACAACAACAGCCACATCCTCAGCAACAGGCGCCAGATGGGGGCTCAAGACTAAAGTCATCCTGTCTATGCTCCTCGTGGGGATTATCCCCCTCGTCGTCGGTTTGGGGATGGCCTTCTGGCAGGGATCTCAGGAAATCCGGGAGATCAGCGGAGAAAGCTTTGAGGCGTTGGCGACGGAAGCGGCTCGCAAACTAGATCTCCTCGTGGTTGAAGAAATCTCGCACACCGCCCGTATCGCCCATGATCCGACGATCATTCGAGAGCTCGAACGTCGCCGAGATGCCTCACGCGATCCTAAACATTCGACCGCGGCTGCCACAGACCTCGAACAGCGCTGGACAGGACGAGATCCTACCGCCGTTAAATCGCTGACGGGAAACTCGCTCAGCGCATTACTCCACGAATATTATGCCGGAATGTACAGCCCACCGGGCCAATTGCTGCCACAGGTTGTCCGTGCATCAACGAAGATGTTGTTCCTGACTGATGTGCAGGGAACCCTCGTCGCCACCATGACCGGCCACCCGGCATTCAGACACCACGACACTCCTTGGTGGCAAGGAGCGTTCCATAAGGCCGTGGGCAAGCTCTACATCGAAGACATCCGGTTTGACGACCAGGTAAACACCTCTGTGTTTACCATCTCACTCCCCATCATGGATAGCTTGCGTTATGAAGCCGTTGGGGTGCTGCACCATGTCATCGATGCCAAGGAATTCTTTTCCCCCTCAACCCATGCCATTCGATTCGGCAAGACTGGCCACGTCATGCTGATCGACAGTAGAGGCATCGTCATCAGCTGTCCGATTCTTCCAACAGGTGTTCCATTATCCGATCGAAACTTAACTCCACTCGTGACTCCTCAACACCCTGGCTGGGTCGAGGCCTCCAGCGACGGCCACGGCGGGCAATCGACCTCCGTCATCGGCTTTGCGCCTCTTCCGGAAACCAGCCGGGCGACCAACGGCTCGATCGACAGTGGATCATGGCACACGTTCGTCTGGCAATCGTCGGATGAACTGTTCGCACCGATCCAACATCTGCTCACCTGGGTGATGGTATTCGGAGTGGTCGCCATCGGGCTACTGGTCTCCCTTGGCTACGTCGCAGCGGGTCGCATCGTCACCCCAGTCAGGCAACTGCAACAAGCGGCACAAGCCATCGGGCGTGGCGAGCTACAGACGCCGATCCAGATCAACACCGGCGATGAGCTGGAAGACCTTGCGAGAGAATTCACCCGCATGAATGCGCAGTTGAAAGCCGCATTTGCCGGGCTGACCGACCAGGTCAAGTTGAAAACTCAAGAAGTCCAGGTCCTGCAGCAGTCCACGGATCAGATCTTGGACGCGGTTCCGACTCCCATTCTCTTGATCGATGCCCACCAAATCGTGCGCTATATCAATCAGGCAACCCGTGACGCCTTCGCAATCCAGGAGCCGTTGTCGAACGCGTCGCTGTTTTCAATGCTGTCGCTCGACCAGGACGTTCAGAAACAGCTGCAAGCAGAATTCCAGATGAACGGCGATACGGCGGCCGCGATGCCCGACATCGATCACAAAGCGGTACTGAGAGACCCGTTGCAACCTCGGACAGATCACGAGCTAGCCGGTCATCGATCCGCTCTCACTATCGGATCACGCATCTACCATTACCAATGGTTCCGATTGCCCATGAAACCGGGCGAAGAAGACAGTATCGGGCTGGTGCTTCGCGACATCACGGACGAGAGCAGACTGCAAGACAAACTGGTCCAGGCGGAAAAGACGGGCAGCCTCGGAGTACTCACCGCAGGAATCGGCCATGAGCTCAATAACCCGTTGTTCGGGATCATTGGGTTGGGAGAAATCCTCCAGGATGAGCAGGACTTGGAGCATATCAAGAGTTGTGCTCGAGACATCGTGGCGCATGGCCGTCGCATGGCCACCATCA
>CABVRS010000143.1 GCA_902500745.1 uncultured Nitrospira sp. | reverse complement strand
ATTCCTGCGAAATTGTGAAGCGTGCCTTCCTGCAGATGAATGCGGCGGACACGATCGGATCCCGACTCGGCGAAGTACAGCCACTGCTCGTTCTTGTCGAGGGCGACGTGGTGCGGGAGCGGGATCCCGGCCTTGACGGCGCGCTTGCCGTCACCCGTGCTTCTCGCCTTGCCGTTTCCGGCAAAGGTCTCGATATACCCCGCGGCCAACTCCAGTTCGGTATCCATCGTATGCGCCGGTTACGACCGTTGGGCAGGCTGGGCGGTGGCTTCAGCCGGCTGATTCAATGGCGCATGCGGCGGCGCGGCGACGGCTTGCGGCGCAGTACTCTGTTGAGCGGCTGCTTGGGCTTCAGCCTCAATCGCCTCCGCTTCGTGCACAGACTTCTTGAATCCCTTAATCGCTTTGCCGAGCCCTTCACCTAATTGTGGAAGCTTTCCCGCACCAAAAATGATCAAGACGATCATGAGGATGAGGATCAGCTCCGTGAACCCTAAGCTACCAAACATAGTGCACCCCTTCCTATAAAAAATCAGGACCGAGGATTGTCTTTTGCCTTTTTGGCAAACCGATCTTTTAGCCGTTTACGCGCCTCTTCTGCCTGTTCGAACATCTTGCACTTATCGTAGACACTGATCAGATTATAGTACGCAAGAGGCTCATCCGGATTGTGCTCGACGGCGCTTTCCATGACCCGGATCGCCAAATCGGTTTTCTTGTGGCTGAGGGCGATTTCCATGAGCTTGAAGCTCGACTCCAGATGCTTGGGGTCCAGTTCCAACGTGCGAAGAAAACACTGAATGCCCATATCGATCGTGTTGTAGTCGGAGACTTGCGGATTATCCAGTTCGACATAGACCCCAGCGAGGTTATACCACGCGATCGGATCATCCGGTGTGATCTCGACGAGACGCTCGTAATAATTCTTCGCCTCCATGTATTTCTTCTTGTCCGCGTAGAGCCGTCCCAGGTTGAACAAGGCCAGCACATCATGCGGAAAAATTTCCAGCGCATGCCGGAATTCCGCCTCGGCCTCGTCGCTCATGCTCTTGGTCGCGTAGATCGTGCCGAGGTTGGCATAATACATGGCCAGCGAGCGATTCATCTCCGCGCGAAGCGCTTCGGCCATCTCGATCGATTTCTTGACTTCCGCCAAGGCATCATCCAGGCGCCCCTTGCTGAAATACAATTCACCGAGGCGACAGCGCGCCTGAAAGTCGTCAGGCTCGCTTGCCAACAGCGCTTCGATCCCGGCAATTTCTTCATCCGGAGGAAGGGGGAGATCCCCAGGATCAACCGCCGTGTCTGTTTGGGATGTAGTCGGTTCAGGTGTATCCATCACATATCTCGTTCTTTGGTTTAGGCTTGCCCCGTCATCAGTCGCTCCGCTGCGGGCATCACGGAGCGTCCCGTCGTCGACACGGCCTCAGTCGTGCTCGCCTTCGCTCGATCAAGCGCGAGCAACATCACGCCAAGGACGACCATCAACGTAAGATTTGAGAACAATAACGCATAGCCGGCGATGAACATGAGACCGATTCCATAACCGGCCAATCGCCCCGTCATCAACAATTTCATAACCGTATACGCCCAGCACAACAGTCCGCCGACATAGATCGCGAAGGGCAGATAAAACGTATAGCCCATCCCGAATTGGAAGATCCAGCCGATGCCTTGCGAGGCCTGTCGAAACGCTGAAGCAACCGCCGGGCTGTACAGATCCAAGAGATAGTCGGCGACGATCATCGCGGAGAACAGAATCGCGGTGGTCGCCCAAAACCACATGGCTCGGCTCAGTTGCCGTCGATTCCTCGTACGAAGCGATAAACTCTTGCTCTTCCCGTAGGCCACAAAAACCACATAACTGGCCAGCAGCATGAACGCTTCACCCGCACGGTGCGATTCATACACCAACGGAGGCGCAGCGAGCGCCCCGGTCCAGCTGTAAAAGGTCGACACGATCTGATAGTACAACCATCCGGAGACGCCGAGATAGTAGACGGCTGCCAGTACGCGCTGCGTCGACTCGCGGTGGGTGATCCAATACTCCGACATGAAGACCGTCAGAACCACGAGCGTCACGCCGTTGTAGATGACCGCGCCCAGCATCCCCGGCTGTACAATCAGAAATACAATGGTCAGCAGCAACAACAGAACCGTGCCGGCGATTCCTCCCCTGACCAGCCAACTTGTATCATGGCCTCTCCATCGGTTGACGATGGTCAACGTAAGGGCCAGGAACAACAGCACCGCCACGATGTTGATCAGCCATGTCCCGACTTCGGTCAACGCGGTAAACGTCGGTGTAATCCATGGATGATCCGCTGCCATTTTACTCAGGTGCATGCCCAGGCGCGAGAGCAGACGATAGAGCACCAGCTCGAGAAACGACGCCAGCAGAACCAATTTGACGGTATACTCGAACAACGGGCCGAAGTCCGACACTCTTCCCGTCAACCGTTCGCTTCGTGCGCCTACGTTCATCACTCCACTCATCACAGCCAGTAGTATAGCGATCGAAAAAAAATCAGGTCAACGTGCGGCGAGCGGCGCCTGCGCAGCGCCTTCCTTGGCCCGTGAGATATACAGCAATCCATCCGCCATGGCATAGTTGAACGGCAACTCGCACACCACCTCGCTGATCCGCTCATACACATATTGATAGAGCCGTTCCGCTTCGTCGGGAGTCATACCCTCTTGCACCTCGTAGAAGAAACCAAGGCTGAGGTCCTCCGCAGACGGCCGCATGATGCGACGAATTCCATATCCGCCGGGATCGCTCATGATCGGAGCTTCTTTTTCCAAATCGAACAGGCAGGGTTGGCACGAAAATCCGTAGGACTGATGCAGTTTCTTGTTTTCGACGATGAAGTTCATCGTTTCAAGCGCTTCGTCTTCTTTTTCCGTGGGGAACCCGACGATGATGTAACAATGCACGGCGATCCCGAGCTCGACGCAATCATTCGCGATGCGCCGGACCCATTCTTGCTTGATCCCCTTTTTCATGAAATCCATGATGCGCTGGTTGAAGGATTCCAATCCGAAGACGATCTTCAAACAGCCGGCATCCCGCATGGAGCTCAACAACTCGCGAGAGAGGTTCTTCTCAAACCGCATCTCGCACGTCCATTTCACATCGAGTTGTTTCTCGAGCATCTGCTGACACAACCGCTTCGTCGGCGCCAGCGCGAAGCACTCGTCTGTGAAAAAGAAATGCCGTACGCCGTAGCGTTGCTTGAGCCACTGCAATTCTTCGATGGTTCGTGCCGGATCTTTCTGGCGAAAATTCTGGTGATCCAGCGTGAGCGCACAGAATGCGCAATCTTTATAGTAACAGCCGCGAGAAAACTGCACCGGCAATACCGGTTCCGGCGATAAGTAGCGGTCCAGCGGGAAGCCGTCATAGTTCGGGGCCGGAAGTTGATTGACATTTTCCGAGTAGAACGGCTGGTTGACGGTGATTTTCCCGTTGTTGCGATAGATGAGGTTCGGAACCTTGCTGTAATCCTTCTTGCCGGCCAGTTGATTCACCAATTCCAGCAGGGCCGTTTCCCCTTCGAACACGACGATATCGTCCGCTAACTCAAACAGACTTGGACAGCGGCGGATATTGTCGACGAGACGCGTAAAGATGCTGCCCCCGATGGTCACATGGAGATCAGGAGCGGCCTCTTTGATCAACCGACAGAGCGTCAGGCCGGGGATGATCTGCGAGGTCGCGGTGATTGACACCCCAATGAGATCGGGGTGGCTGTCGACGATCGACGGAATGAATCGGTTTCGAAAGAGGCTGAGAAAGGGATTCTGCGTTTCGTCCCGAACGACCTTCATCAGATCTTTGGAGGAATAGATCGAGTAGTTGCCGAACTGATTATCCACAACCGTGAGTCGGGTCGGAAAGTAGACTGCGGAAACGACTTCCAACCACTTATCGATCATGAACAGGCTGGCGCGATACGCATCCGGATCGTAAAACCCCTCACTGCGCAAGGTCTCTTTGGCGAGCTCGATACGGTCAACGAGATAGGAAAATCGATCGAGAGAATCGGTCACTTTCGCGTAGTGCTCTCGACTGCCGGCACCGGTCTCTCCGGTCTGGGACCTCTCAAGCTCACGCTGCTTGGCGATCAACAGTTGATGCACCTCAGCCGCATAACTTCGGGTCAGTACCGTATCCAGTAATTCGATGCCGAGATCGCGCTGTGACACGTCTGACACTCCTCCCTGATGCAGAAATCCCGTCAGGGAAGGTAGACTGAGATAGGGCTGAGAAGGATGCCATGTCGGCGGGAACAGCAGAGAGACTTTCATGGCACAGTAAGTCCTTTTACTCTGAAAAATCAGTGATTTCGATGA
>CABVRS010000142.1 GCA_902500745.1 uncultured Nitrospira sp. | reverse complement strand
GCATGGCCACCATCATTCGAGATTTTACCGGAGTCACCGATCGTGAAGCCTCTGATACGCCAGTATCGGTGCCTGTGGAGGACGTCTTGGACCACGCACTGGCCACAGCACAAGCCGGTGTTGACATGAAGGATGTCGTGATCCACAAAGCCTACGCGGGAAATACTCCGGTATCAGTCCTCCCCTACCAACTGCGGCAAGCGTTCGTGAATCTGCTGACCAATGCCGTCCATGCCATGAAGGGCGCCGGGACGCTTACCTTATCGACGGCCGTGTCAGACCATACGGTCACCACCACCATCGCCGATTCGGGGCCCGGCATCTCCAAACAACATCTTTCAAAAGTGTTTGACCCGTTTTTTACGACGAAGGAACAGGGAGAAGGTTCAGGACTCGGGCTGACCGTTGCTCGGCGTATTGTCCGAAAGTTCGGAGGCGATATCCGCATCGAGTGCGGCGAAAATCACGGCACGGCATGCCACGTCGTACTCCCGATCAATACCGCAACATCTTCGAAAGGAAATCCATGGGCTACGTCCGCTTCACGTTCCTAGCCACAACGATCGCACTCCTCTTAGGAGGATTCTGGGCTGCGGCTGCGCTTCACGCTGCCAAGGAGAGCCCCACCACAATCGGCATCTCGCCGGAAAAGGTCGCCGATTACATTCATGCCATCCTCGAAGCCGATCGCACCTTTTATACCTCACACATCGTCAACCGATTGCAGGAAAAAGGCATCCTCGCCTCGACTGAACAGTGGGAGCAGGATAACACGCTGCCCTTACCGGCGCAGTTTCTTCAACACTCCGGTCGGTTGGTCGCGGAAAGCGGGAGGGGAATCCGTTACAGACTCATTGGGCTTTCCCCGATCTATCAGCGAAATGCGCCCGCCACAGAGTTTGAGCGAAAAGCGCTGGATGTGCTCAGGCGAGAGCCTGATCGCCCCATCACCGGGATTGTCTCAAGCGGAAAAAAGCAATATTTCCAAGCCATCTACTCAGATCGTGCCGTCTCGTCCGCCTGCGTCACCTGCCATAATAGCCATCCGCTGAGTCCGAAACAGGATTTCAAGCTGAACGATGTGATGGGCGGGATCGCGATCATCATTCCACTCGAATAACAGATCATTGGGCACTTCACGTGGGAACCGTCGGCAGGTCGGACTACCGTTCTGGAGACGGGGGCGGGCTCACGGAGACCGTGAGCTGCTTGAGGTGGTATTCCTCTCGATAAATCTGTACGGCGGTCATCAATAAACTGACGAGAATGGGGCCGATAAATAGACCCAGCAATCCGTAGAGGGCTAACCCTCCTAGCACGCTCAAGACCAGCAGCAACACCGGAATCTGGACCTCTTGACCGATTAACCACGGTCGAAGAAATTGATCGACCATCGAGACGACACCGATTCCCCACACCAGCATGGCCAAAGCTTTCCCGGTCATCCCCACCCAGAAGAGATACAGTGCGACGGGCAACCACACCAAACCCGTTCCGCCGAACGGAATCGGGGCTAAGACGATGGTCAACGCCGTGAGTCCCATCGGAAACGGTACACTGAGCGCCACATAGGCCATCCCAGCCAGCACGCCCTGCACAATCGCCGTCACCAGCACCCCTTTCACCACAGCCCGAATCGTTTGATCCAATCGAAGCAGGATGGTGGATTTGTGGGACTCCTCCATCGGAATCAAATCGTACAGGACAGAGAGCCACTGCCGGCCATCCTTGAAGAGAAAAAATAAGATCAGCAGCATCATGAAAAAATTGGTGATGAGTGCGAAGGTATTCTTCAGCAGGCCTCCCATCCCGCCGACCAGAAATTGGCTGAGCGCCTTGACCCCGGTCATGACTGATTCTTCCAAGGACAAGGTCGGCGCCGCGGTACCGGATACAGCCGACTTCAACCAGCCGCCGATGACGGGAATGGTCGCCAATTGGTCAGGGAGTCGTTGCAGGCCGCCCGATGAAATCCAGACACGGATCTCCTGCTCCGCCACACCGGCCTCACGGACCAACATGCCCCCCATCACGACCAGCGGGACGACCACAATCGCCAACGCACCAGCCGTCAGAATTGCGGCGGAAGGCATTTCCTTTCCGCCGAATAGTCTCGTCAGACGAAGATGTAGGGGAAAGGCCCAATGGGCAAGCAGCCCGGCCCAGAGAGCAGAAAACACAAACGGCTTCAACATCAACCCGATCTGGTAGAGCAACAAGACCAAAAGGGCGAAGAACACGATGGAAAAGATCTGCTGTCGAGTCATAGATGACGTGGCGTTCCTTTAAAAGGTACCGAGTAGATAGCAGATCCGGCGATCTCTGTCACGGGCAGGAGACTGGGTAGGAGAGTGCGGTGGCCACAGAATGTATCGCAAACTGTGAAGAGCTAAGAAATCGTGCGCTTAGAGATCGACCTCTCTTCCGATCAACGCGACTGGTTTCCCGCGATGGGCATTCATATCACGAACATTACTGGGTAGTTTTGAGGCTTCCTCGGGCCACCCTGTGACGCCCATATCACTCACGCCCTGAAATTTCGCCCCTTCTTCCATCAGCATGGTGGGGCAATGCACCTCGCCGATCAAAATCGCGGTCTTGAGAAGTTGGATTTTCCCCGTGGCCGTGACCGTGGCTTTGATGCGTCCGCTACTGATCAACGAATCCGCATGGATGGATCCCTTCACCACGCCGTCTTCGCCGACAATCACTTCGCCCTTCGTATGCACATCACCTTCCAGACGTCCATCGATGCGGACCGTGCCCTCAACCTTGATTTCACCCTTCAGTTCGACTCCCTTTGCCAACAGCGTAATATTGCCGTCGTCCGCATAGCCGGTCTTTTTCATGGGGACTCCTCTGTGCAGGTCAGTCTCCCCCAAGGTTACCTGAGGACCGGGGATACGCCTAACAGTTTGTGGAATCCAGCACCACGGCGTGGCAACGGTATCTACGAGGAAAAGTCAAACGTCTGTTTCAATCGTTCCCAAATCCCACCGCCATGGACTTCACAGTAGGTCTTGGGCTCCGTCCCTGAAATGAAATACTCTGCCCTGTTCTCCGGACAGCGCGAGGTCGCAAGCTGACCGGTTCGTGGATCGATCCGCCGCTGAACGACTCCGAGGGGCACCGCAAAATCGGGAAGATCCCTCGGGATGAGCCGAACGGCCAGCTCACTCCATATGGGCAAGGCGGCCTGCGCACCGGTCAATTTGAGGGCTCGCTCATCATCAAAGCCAACCCACACACCGATCGCAATGTCCGGCGAATACCCGACAAACCACGCATCTCGAGATCCATCTGTCGTCCCGGTCTTACCCGCCACGGGCCCCTTCACCCCTAACGCCCTGGCCTTGGAGGCCGTGCCTCGATCCACCACCCCTTTCAGCAGTGAGGTGACCAGGAAGGCCCCCTGCGGAGTCGCTGCCTGACTTCGATCTAGGGGTGGGCTCCAGATCGTCTCTCCCCCTTCTCGCGTCATGTTGGACAGCGCCACGGGACGAATCACGACTCCTCCATTCGCAAGCCCGGCATACGCGGCGGTAATCTCCAGTAACGACACCGTAGAACTGCCGAGCGCGAGAGAGAGGTTATTGGCCAGGGGAGTGGTAATTCCAAAGGCTTGGAGCTGGTTCGTGAGCGCCGGCATCCCCGTTCGGTGGGCTGTTCGAACGACCGGAACATTCAACGACTGCTCGAGCGCCGTTCGAACCGTCACCTGCCCTCGATACTGTCGGTCATAATTTTGCGGCGACCACTGACCGGTCCCTGACTCCAAGGTCACCGGTTCATCTGCCAGCAATGTCGCCGGTGTGAGACCGTCCGTCCCTTGATCTCGAGCCGCCTCAAAGGCGGCCAAATATACAAACGGTTTAAACAGAGAGCCTGCTGATCGATGCGCCTGCACCGCACGGTTGAACTGGCTCACTCGATAATCGCGACCGCCGACCATCGCGAGCACATGCCCATGCTTCACATCCAGAACGACGACAGCTCCTTGCACCGGCGGCTCAGCGCCGGCCAACGCGGGATAGCTCTTTTCGAGATTTGCGAGTCCGTCGTGTAACACCTGCGTGGCAATTTGCTGCGCTCTGGAATCGAGCGTCGAATAAATTCGCAACCCTTCCGGAGTGACCACTCCGGTTCCTTGCTCGATTTCTTTGAGCAGGAAATCGACAAAGTACGGAGCATCGGTGAGGGCGTCACCGGTCAGCATGACTTTCACCGGACGAGCCACGGCTGCTTTCAACGACTCCTCTGTTACGATTCGTTCTTCCCGCAGACGGCGAAGCACCACATCCCGTCGTTTGGTGGCCAGCTCAAGGTTTTTCACCGGCGAATAGATATTGGGACCTTTGATCAATCCAACGATCAGCGCAATTTCCTCGACCGATAGTCGGTCGAGCGGTTTCCCGAAGTACCGATGGGCCGCCTCCCCCACCCCATAGATCGACACGGGACCGGCTTGGCCCAGGTAGATCTCGTTGACATAGCTTTCCAAAATGTCTT
>CABVRS010000141.1 GCA_902500745.1 uncultured Nitrospira sp. | reverse complement strand
CAGCAGTGTGAAGGCGAGCCATGGGAAGATAAGGAATGCGCGGTTCATTCTCGTTGACTCGGGTATACGATACGCCTTCGGTCGTTGTTTTTCCACCATGGATCCCGACGACTGTCCGGCTGCACGTTCTCAAACGCAATCACTCGGACATTCGTAATCGGACCTGCCTTTTCTCCGCCTTGCGCCGTCTTTTCAGCGGGTGCTAAGATCCGATCATCTGAATCGGTTGAGACTTCTTTCGTACGCATCATGCCAAACATCACCTTACTTGTGTCACCCAGTTGTGGGGCGTGTCCCTCGGCGAAGAGCCTCTGGAAACAGTTGCGGGTGAAATACAGCTTTTCCTATCGGGAGGTGGATATCACCACAAAGGATGGCCAGGAGTTGGCCGACCGTCATGCAGTCCGTGCCGTGCCTGCGACGATTATCGATGGAAAGCTGACGTTCGTCGGCGTTCCCAGTCGGGAGAGCGCGGAAAAAGCCATTCAATTGAAGATCAAACAACGAGAAGGGTAGGAAGTGATGGACGAAGACGAGAACGAGCTTCCGGATCTTCCACTCATCGCCAAGGGGCCTCCACCGGACTGTCCAATCTGCGGCGATCCCATGTCGTTCATCGACGGCGACTGGGCTTGTGTCGACTGTAACGGCGAGCTCTTGGGCCCTGAGACCGGGTAATCACGTCGCTCGTGAAGCGCACGTCCAAGGGGAATGAGACCATGCCGATATTCGTACGATTCACGTGTCACGATTCACGAATTTTGAGTTAGATGCTCCGCATCGTCACCGGTCGATTTCATCCTGTCCTTGAGTCAGCACTCGTCGATCATCTCACACGCGTCAAGGCAGCCGACCCTCTGGCGCCGCTCGCGATCTTCGTTCCCTCCAAATCCCTAGCCGATCGCATTCGTACGCTGCTCGCCGTCGAACAGCGAATTCCGCTTCTGAATCTGCATGTGATGACCTTTCATCAACTGGCCTTGCGGCTGGCGGCAGACATGCCTGCCAGACAGGCGTTGCCGCGAGTCGTCGATGAGTTGTTCTTCGAGCGATTGGTTCGACACATTATTCGCAGCAAGCTTTCCAGCCAGACTCCGCTCCAACGAATCGGGCACTCTGCCGGGACGTGGGGCGCGCTCTGGGCGACACTTCGTGACTTGCGGGATGCCGATGTCGAGCCAGAGCAGGCGCTCCGAGGTCTTCGTGAAGGGTATTTCGAGGAGGATGACCAGGAGTGGCTCGGTGCGCTTGTGTCGCTTTTTGCAGCGGTCAAGGAAGCGGGCAAGACGCTGGAAGTCGGTACGCAAGACGATCTGGCCGACGCACTCATACCTCTTATCCCGACCGCCTCGTTTCTCCAGTCGTTAACGCACGTGTTTTATTATGGGTTCTATGACCTGACACAGGTGCAGCTGTCTTTTTTTGAAGCCGTCAGCCGAACCAAGGACACCACCTTGTTGTTCCCACTGGAAGACGATCCGGCCTATGGATTCGCCCAGCGATTTTTTGATCGCTATATCCAGCCGATGGTGCCGACTGAGAAGGCGACGATCCGATTGGAACGAGGGGCATCTCAAGTCACCGCGCAGCCTGTCCAGCTCGCGATTAGAAGTGTGATCGGCGTGGAAGAGGAATTGGCAACAACGTGCCGCACCATTCTCGATCTAGTTGAAACGCATGGGTATCGATTCGATGAGATCGGTGTCACCGCCAGGACGCTCGAACCATACGGTTTGCATCTCCGGTCGATCTTCGATCACCATCGAATTCCCTTTTATTCGACCGCATCGCGACCGTTGATTCACGAACCGATCTGCAAGCTCGTGCTGCAGCTGGCCGCTTTACCGTCGAACGATTTCTATCGGGCGTCGCTCCTCGACGTCGTGACGTCTCCGCTGTATGTCACGGATCTGTACGACGATCTGTCGGGGTCCTATCGACCCGAGCAGTGGAAACTGCTGGTGCAAGCGTTGGACATTACTCGTGGGGTTGAGGAGTGGAAGCGGTTGGAGCAGGCAAGCCGCGCGGCATTGGTGCTCGATGGGGAGGAGCGTCCGATCGGTTCTCTGGCGATTGCACCGGAGGTGATCAGCTTGTTCTGGCAGGTGGTCTCGCAACTCGAACAAGATTGCTCAACCCTCCCGGCACGAGGAACGATCGGCCAAATGGTCACCGCGTATCGATCACTGGTTGAACGGCGTCTGCAGCGGCCGAAAGCAGCAGAATCGATGGCTGCGGATGCTCAATTGGGTCACCGAGCGATGATATGGGATGCCATCGAACGTCTCTGGATCACACTCCTGGAATTGGAACCACTCAACGAGGAGCTGACCTGGGCCGAATTCGTCGAGTTGCTGACGCATGCGTTTGAGCGGACGAGCCACCCTCTTCATGAAGGCCCATCTCAAGGGGTGATAGTGTTCGACGTGATGGCGGCTCGCGGGATGCCGTTCAAAGCCTTGTTTATCCTCGGGATGAACGAGAAGATATTTCCTCGCTATATCCGAGAAGACGCCTTCCTTCGAGATCGCCATCGGCGTGTGCTCGACGCGACGCTCGGATTCAAAATCGACGAGAAATTGACAGGTTATGCAGAAGAGACCTTGCTCTTCCACCTGCTCTGTCACGCGGCTCATCAGAGGCTCTATCTATCCTATCAGCGAGCCGATGGATCAGGACGCATGCTGGCAGCCTCTTCGTATCTTGAAGAAGCTCGCCATAGATTCCGCTGCGATGAACAACCGATCGATGTGGTGCCTCGCCGCCTGACCGATCGAGTTGTGCAACGTCCCACGATCAAGCAATTCCTGCCGCCTGCCGAACTCACCCAGTGGTTAGCAATGAACGGGCAAGACCCAAGCGATCTGGTGCAGTCACTTGGGCGTGATGTGGAATCCCTTCGCCATGCCACAGCGGCGCTGGATCGTATCGAAGAGGACGGGAACACGCTGAATCCCTTTGATGGGATGGCCGGGCCAGTCGAGTCTCATTGGGGACGGCTCATCGAGCGAGGTGCAGCTCCCACGCCGTTGGAACGCTATGCCCGTTGTCCCTTCCAATATTTTGCCTCGGATGTGCTGCGACTTGAACCGAGTCGTGTGGTGCTGTCGCAACAACCGGATGCCGCATTGGTGGGTACGCTCTGTCATGCCGCATTACGGCGGTGCTATGAACAACTGGTGCAGGCCGGGTGGCCGACCGAGCATGTGGCGGATCACGCAAAGCACCAGACGATACGTATGTCGGTCGAACTAGCGGCGGCGGAACTCGAATCGCAGCATCGGACAGGTCACTATCTCTTGTGGGAACTGGCGAAAGAACAGGTCGTGATTCTTGTGGGGGCGGCGATAGAGGCGGATGAAGCGGAACAGGTCGAGCATCCGTACCTGCCTATCGCGTTTGAAGTGGATGGGGAAGGGGTGATTCCCGGCATACTCAACGGAGAATCGTTGAAGATTCGTGGTCGAATTGATCGGCTCGATCGGAATCGGGAGTCCGGCGCATTACGGGTGGTCGATTACAAATTCAAAGCCGGGTCGAGCATGAAACCTGAGGACCGGAATTTACCCCAGTCCGCAGTCCGTGGGTATCGGCTGCAACCGCCGTTCTATAGCTGCCTTACGGTTCCTGGACAGTGCACGGCTAGTCATGTGCAGTTCCTATTTCTTGCACCTGCGTGGGCGAAGCCGATTGACCGATCGCCGTTTGATGCACCATCGTGGGCATCGGAGACGGGGCGTCGTATCCAAAGAACGATCAAAGCGTTGATGGACGGGATCAGGGCCGGTCGATTTTTTATCCTTCCAGACGGCTATTGCGACCAGTGTGAATTTCGTGTGATTTGCCGAAGAGCGCATGCTCCGACGTGGTGGAGGGCCTATCGGGCGGCTGAACCGAAAGTGCTGAGAACCCTTCGCACGCAGAAGATTGCCGATGAATAACGATTGTCCGATACCGGATCGCATGGCTCGACAGTCGGCTGAGACGACCTTCGATCGCAACGTGGTGGTTGTGGCCGGCGCAGGGACCGGGAAGACGACGCTGCTCGTCAACCGTCTCGTGCATCTGCTCATGAAAGAGCCCAATCCAGTGCTGATCACGCAGGTGGTCGCCCTGACGTTTACCAACAAGGCGGCGACTGAGATGAAAGTGCGACTGCGGGAGCGGCTGTCCGTCCTGGCTCAGCCGCAGGCCGATTCGCTGCGAGCGAGCGACGGAGGGGCGATTTCAAGAAGCGACCTGCAAGAGCGGTACGGGCTCAGTCGCGATATGATTGCCGCCCGCGCCCACACGGCGTTGCATGAGCTAGAAAAGGCCCAGATCGGCACCCTTCACAGCTTTGCAGCGCATCTCTTGCGACTCCATCCGCTGGAAAGCGGCGTCGATCCTGATTTCAAGGAAGACGACGGACTGCGCTTTGAGGAACAGTTCACGGCTGCATGGGATTGTTGGCTCGATCAGGAATTAGGCCGAGCCGGTCCCCACCACCTTCTCTGGCGATCAGTCTTGTCATCGGCCACGCTTGAGGCGGTCAGGTCGTTGGCCCGGTCACTGTGCAGTGAAT
>CABVRS010000140.1 GCA_902500745.1 uncultured Nitrospira sp. | reverse complement strand
GATACTGCTGTACGATGGCGCATCAGGTGAAAGTATCGCTGCCTCACCCTGAAAATTCATGCGTCTCAACGCGAGCGTGTTTTTCTCAGGCCCGTCCGGTTCGGCGATGAATAGCGATACACGGGGATCCGTCATCAAATGTTGAGTATGCAATGCCAGTCGACTGAGATGCAGATAGGCTCGCGTCCAATCTGATCCAAATATATAGGGCATATGTGAGCCAAACGGCCGACCATTCCGTAGCGTTAGAAGCACGGCTGTGCGCACGTCTTCCGTAAGGGCCGACCATGCGTCCTGGACATTCTCACTGGTCAATGCGGTTGCCATCGATGATGCGTCCCCTCTGTCCGAGTCGTCGGTTGATTTCTCACTAACATCGCCGCAACAACATACCATCCGTCAGGTGCAATCGCTACAGGGGCGCCGGCGCTCAATCTAATTCCACATACCTCTTGACTCACTTCTATGTGGCGCCTATCGTAACCCTGTGGGAGGAGTTAACGCCCCGAGGGAATATGGTTCAAAAGGGGATCGAGTGTGAGGATGGTGTGCAGGACCAGCTTGTACTGGGAAGCCTAAAGTCCTCCCAAGATCTCCGCCGTACCTAATCGTCCTCGGTTAGGTGCGTGCTCCTCCCACCCTAACGTTCAGCTCCCTGCCCAATTTCCTGACCTACTCTGAGGTTTTGACCAAACAGTCGCTGCGCGTTGTGTCGCCAGGCACAAATACGACCGCCTGCTATACTTTTGGTCAATAGAGGCATCACCTAGCACCAAGGCGAATCGGCAACATGAAATTCTTCACCCTGAGCATTATCATTGGCTTCTTTCTCTGGCCGATGATTGGTTCGGCGGAGCTGTATAAGTGGGCCGATGAGCAAGGAAATCTCCACATTACAGATGTTCCGCCCTTCGAGCCGCACAAGAAGTCGGGCCCTACGGTAAAGCCTGCTCCTCGATCCTCGTCGCCGATAAAAGCCGCAGCGAAGCAGACGATGCCGGAGCTGTTTCAAGCTGAAGTGCGTCCTGTGCCCGATCCGTCAATGACGCCTTCCTCATCGAAGGATGCGGCGGCCCACCCGAAGCTGGAAGGTCTCAGCCCAAACCACGCGACGTTTACGAGTGCATGGCAAACGTTCGATGATCCCCAACTGGTGGCCAAAGGGCCTGTACAGCGCTGGAAAGATGAACGTGGGGTCGAACATTTCGTCGATGTGTTGCCGGCCACAAAGGGCGCAACCAATGTAGAGGTGACGCCGAAGAAGTACCGACCCAAGACACCGTAGCGGCGATGAGGGATCGAGAGAGTGTACGCGCCCTCCCACTCGTCAGCAGTTGGCTGAGTGAAGAGCAGGCTCAGGAAGTAAGACCGTGTATGAACTGGTGAGTCACCTATGAGCCGGCCGAAAATCATTTTCGTAGCGGTCCTTCTTCTTGTCACGTCATCGATCCGGCAGGCAGACGCATCGCTCTCACAAATACCGACGGCATTCTCAGAAGATGGGCGCCTTCTATTGGTTCAGATGGAGGACCTTGTTCTCTGGGATCTTGAAACCAAGGCACTCGTCGCCAAGATTCCGCTCACTGCCTGTCACCAGGTGGCTTTGTTGAAACAAGACGGTTGGGTGTTATGTGTGAAACACGATGTCGTCATTTACGACTGGAAGAATCAAGCGTCCGTGGCAACGGTTCCACAAGAATCGCGCCAGCCCTATCGCTTGCTCGCCTATTCGAGTCAGACTGATCGGATGGTACTTCGCCACGGTAATGAGGCGGTGTCAGTTTGGCAAATCGGGAAGAAGTTGGTGCCTCTCAAGCATATTCCGCTGGATGTCAAGGCGGAGACCCACTCGGTAGTCGCGTCGGCTGATACGATGTTGCTGGCAATCGCGCAAGGGCGGGCGATTCGTCTGCACGACCTTACGGGAACGACGATTCGTGACGTGAGCATTAAAGATGGCCAGCCACTCGATCTCCTCTTTTCACCGGATGGCTCAACGTTGGCTACCGCTGTTGGCAGGACGATTCTGTTTATCGACACGGTGGAGGCGTCTATACGTAGACGAGCCGCACTGACGGCTGGAGATGGAGTCCGTGGGCCCATCACGCCTCGTCGTTTTTCTCATGACAGCAAGCGACTAGTGGCAGGTGATGGAGAGTGGGGCTATGCGCTGTTTGACAGCGATATGGGTAAGTTAGTTTCCGTGACCGAATTGCCCAATGCCGATCACGATCATGGGACGGAGGTCTCTACCCACCTCTCTGCCGTCGATATTTCAGACGACGCCGAGTATGTGGTGGGGCAAGCGGAACATCCTTCTGCCTTACAGATCTGGGATTTGCGCACCGGCGCAATACTGCCGGATCTTTGCAGCAACGAATGTCGGAATATGGGGCTCCGCGTCTCATTGCTCAAATGGTCGCCCACCGGATTGAGGATTGTGGTGGGGATGCAAGGAGGTCTCAATCTGGACGTGGACGGCAAGATATCAGTCTGGGACCTGCAGACCAGATCTCCGGAGTTGGTGCTGGATCCTCATCAACCTCAAGCAAAAGTGCTGGCTAAGCGAGCTGTCCCGCCAGTGATTGATAGTGAATCGCCCGTGAAACCTGTCGTGCCAGCTCCTGCCGAGGTTGGTCCGGCATTTGTGCATGCCCGGGCCTTGCGTGCGGTCGTGACTTCTCCCAGCGCCAATCTGCTTGTCACGAGTGGTGATGACGGATTACTGAAAATTTGGGAACCAGGTCAGGGAACCCTTCTGCGCCAATTAGCCTTATCTGCCCCTGCAAGCGCGTTGACCTTCAGTGCTGATGGCGCCATTCTGGCCGCTGGAACGATCCAAGGAGAGATACGGTTGTGGGACACGCACAGCTGGAAGGAGTATCCGCCCTATGCAAGTGGGCAGGGGCAGATCAACGCGCTCCAGTTCCTCACGGGTAACCGATTTCTCGTCATCGCCGGCAAGCAACCGAAAGTTCTCGTGGTGGATCTATTGGTTCGAGCGGTCATCAGGGAGCTGATCCATACCGGCTACACTCTTACCTGCAATCCGAGCGGTTGCCTCAAAAAGCGAGCACCCGAAGGAGATGTGGTAGAGACGCTGAGCTTGCTGGACGGCAGCCCCTATTTGCTCACGGCGTCCCGGACCGGCCGTGTCGTGTGGGATATCGCGACGTGGAAACCGGTTGAGGAGCCGGTCGGACTACCTGATGTCTGGTCCGGCCTTGGATGGAAACGTCCCTTTGTCGCGACGACGATGCGCGCTCGTGATCCAAGCGCGTTCACGCTTGCCGTTTGGGACACCAGGCGCAACACCGTCTTGGCGAGTTTGGATACCTTCACCAAGCAGGACACTGAAGCTATCGAGAAGGGACCGACCGTCGCATTAGGAGCATCGCTCACCGTCGATCCGTTGCACCGATGGGTTGCCACGCGAGTGGGAGAACATCTCGCGGTATGGGATCTCGCGTCTCACGCTAAAAAGAAAACCTTCCACGTACACACGCCCTATCATCTCCACTGGACGAGCGACGGACAATATTTGATTGTCGGTACGCTCGACCGGAAAGTGCTCGTCTGGTCAGTTGCCACGATGGAGCCTGCGCACTACCTGCGAGATCCCTCAGTGACCCGCTAGGGCGATTCGTTGTGCATCTAGGTCTGTCTTTGTTGTGCCCATTCGCCATCTGGTCCCATTGTTTCCTGGAAAGTTTTATGGTACCAAACAATCAGGCATTGTTTGCTGAGAGGGTGAATGGGAAAAAAGAAAGACTCCGCATCAGATACTGAATCGAAATCTTCCGCTCTTCGAGCCAACCCTGAACCAGCCGCAAAGAAGCCCGCCGCCGCCAAACCGGTAGAGCGGGTGACTGCGGTCGAGATGGGGGCACGGCAGCGAGAAATTTCCGTTTCTGAATTTTTTACGAAGAACCGGCATCTGCTCGGATTCGACAATCCGCGCAAGGCGTTGCTGACCTGCGTCAAAGAGGCGGTTGATAACGCGCTCGATGCTTGCGAAGAAGCCGGGATTCTTCCGGATGTGACGGTCAAGTTGGAAGTCGTGTCGAACGGAGAGCCGGTGGCGCCAAGCCAAGCCAACCGGTTTCGCGTCACGGTCACCGACAATGGACCGGGCATCGTTCGCCAGCAGATCCCACGAATTTTTGCCAAGTTGCTCTATGGGTCAAAGTTCCATCGGTTACGGATGAGCCGTGGGCAGCAGGGGATCGGCATCTCGGCTGCCGGAATGTACGGACAACTGACGACCGGCAAGCCGGTGAAAATTATTTCACGTATCGGCCCCAAAGCCGCCGCGCATTTTTTCGAAGTGCAAATCGATACGAAGAAAAACGAACCGTTGGTTCATGAGAACAAACAGATCGACTGGGAGCAGCCGCGAGGCACTCAAGTCACGCTGGAAGTCGAAGGGAAGTATCAGAAGGGCCGTGCGTCGGTCGATGAATGGTTGGAGCAAACTTCCATCGCCAACCCGCATGTCAAATTGATCTACCGCACTCCTGAAGGCGAGACGAAAGACTACCCTCGGACCTACCACGAGTTACCGCCTCAACCACG
>CABVRS010000139.1 GCA_902500745.1 uncultured Nitrospira sp. | reverse complement strand
TCGACTCAGCCAATCTTTGCATCCGATTTCACCACCCGCAGAGGGCCATCAGCCCGGGGCAATCTGCTGTCTTCTACGAAGGCGATGCGATTCTTGGGGGTGGCATTATCCAGCCTTTCTGAATGGTCATTTTCTCCACTCCTCCGCTTGACTTTATCCCATAATCTTCTATAGCCTCGCAGCGGAACAGTCTCGCGGAATCCTATACAGGGTCTCGCCATAGATAGCCGACAGTCCCAACTGTAGGTATGAGGTACTGATGTTCGGTTCATTTGGGTGGATGGAGTTAATGCTGATCTTGATCATCGTGCTGATCATTTTCGGCGCCGGCAAACTCCCGCAATTGGGAGAAGGCCTCGGCAAAGCCATCAAAGGATTTAAAAAGTCGGTCCATGAAGCCGATGCCATCGATATCACGCCAGCAGACCAAACCCAACAAACTCAATCCCAGGCCACGACCCAATCGGACTCCGCACCATCGCCCACTCAACAAGCAACACAACCGGGCCAGATGAAACAAGGTTAGCAACCTAGCGTGTGGCGTGACGACTGGAAAACAGACAACCTTACTGTCGCTCTACCTCTGTGAATCATGTTCGGATTGGGCGCAAGCGAGATCTTAATCATCTTAGTGATCGCATTTCTCTTGTTCGGCCCTAAACAGCTTCCGGAAGTAGGCAGACAAGTTGGGAAAGCCATCAAGGGATTCAAAGATACAGCCGAGGATCTTCGAAAATCCGTTGAGCCCGAGCTCAATCTGATTCAGCAGGAAGTCAAGATGGTGGAACAGGACTTTCAGGCTTCCATGAAAGAAGCGGAGGAAGAAATTACTGCCGCAGGTCGAACTCCAGAGGAGAGCAACGAATCAGTCAGTAAATCGGGCCCAGCTTAACAATAGTACACTCTCTTGGATGCTCATGACACGGATACCGGCTATATACCTGCTTGAGTAAATTCTACCTAGTACGAATCTCCTTAAGCGATAATCGTGTAGCTTAAACCCATTGCTTGCTAATTCGGCGGATCCAACTCTCGATTGGATCAGGGATACAGTTGAATTTCTGCTGCATTGTTCGAGATCCATAGGTATAACTCGGACTGCTATCACATTCGCTAAGGTGTTCATACCCTAACCTCTATCGGAGAGCACATCATGTCGCGCAGTTGGGCCACGATATTCTACGGACTCATCTCAGTTGGATGCCTCATGACACACGTGGCGACAGCGAACGCAGCATTCCAATTACCTGAAGGCGAAAAGATCACCAATCCAATCGTCATCGGGCGCGGCATCCCACAGAAAGAAGCTTACGAATTATTTGACCCAAGAATCGGCCGGAATTTTGATATCCGAAATCTCTGGATTCGAGCGGACATGCGTGTACGCCCAGAATATCGCAATAATGTCTGTTTCGGTAGTGGCATTGGAAGTGCGGGAGAGTGTAATGCTCCTCTTGCCAGCCCGAATAGCCTTGTCGGTAAAGCCAACGATCAATTCATTCAACAGCTCACCCGATTTGGCATCGGCTATGACCTGTCTCCAGATGTCAATTTCTATCTCGAATTGATCGATTCACGCACCTGGGGGGGCAACCAGGACCCGATCACGCATACCTGCGGCCCTGCTCTCAGCAATGGTAAATCAAATTGCGCCCTTGGAATCCGCGCGGGTTACATGCTCATTCGCAACTTTGCCGGCATCAAGGGCCTCGGGCTCAAAGCAGGTCGTCAATATCTCGTCTTCGGAGACCAAAGCTTGCTCGGGCACTTCGATTGGGCCAATACCGGATTCTCCTTCGACGGAATCAGGACGGACTATAATACTGACTTCATGAATTCTACGTTCGGCTGGTTCAGAATCAGCGAGACGGATCTTCCACAGGGTGCGCCGCTCGGAAGCGGAGGGCCCAATCTCTCCCCAACGGGTCAGGCAAAAAATGCCAACGGGGATGTCGATATGCTGGTTTTCTATAACCAGATCAAGACGGTTCCATGGTCGCTCATCGAACCCTTTTACATCTACTATAAGAATAATCTAGGGGCCACCGGCAATAATGCCCAAGGTCTCGGCACACCCAAGCACGGGAACCAAACACGCCACATGATTGGGAACCGCATCGCAGTCAAAAAAGGTAGTTTCGATTTCTCAAATGAGATCGTCTACCAATTTGGACAAATGGGAGATACGGCTGCCAGCGCCAGCAGCCTCTGCGGTGACCCTGGAGGAGAGGGGAAGTGCCTCCACATCAATGCCTGGGCAACCAGAAATTGGATCGGCTATACCGCGTTCCATCTTCCAGGCAAACCTCGAATCGCATTTAATTTTGACTATGCCTCCGGAGACGGCCGTGCGAATTGCACCTTGAATGCTGCATATGGCGAGTGTAAAACCGCCAATACATTTGAAAACCTCTATCCGACCAATCACATTCACATGGGCTACATGGATGTTATGGCCTGGAAGAACATGATGAGTTTTTCAGGAAATTTCCAAGCACGTCCGACAAATGACGATCATATTGAAGTGTGGTACACCAACCTGCATCTAGCCAATGCCCGGGATAATTGGTATCGCGCCAGCCAGGGAGTCTATGTCTTCTCACGGCCGGACAACACCGTAACCCATATTGGTGACGAAATCAGCGCCGTGTGGACTCATTTCTTCATGAATGGCATGGTTGCCTTTCAAACCGGTTATGGTCATCTGTTTCCTGGTCCGTATATTTCCCACAACTTGGGCCGTCGAGCCGTTGGCCAAGACTGGGCCTATGCCCAACTCTGGATCAACTTTTAGTTGGCCCACAAAAGATTTCCTCTCGGCGTCCACTCACACCGGCTCACGACAACCCAAGATCGCCCGCCTTCGCAAATCGCCCTTGCAATTCACTGTACGTCCGCGTGACTGGAAACTGTGGAAATTCTTTCGGTAAATGTTCCGGTGGGCAGAAGAAAAAACCGGCGTCGGCCTCGCCTAGCATCGCCGTATCGTTGTACGAATCACCCGCCGCCATCGTCAGGAACTTCAACGACTTGAAGGCAGCCACTGCATGTTTTTTGGGATCCATCATTCTCATGTGATACGCCACGATCCGTCCACATCCATCAATTTCAAGCTGATTGCAAAAGAGGGTCGGAAAACCGAGTTGTCGCATCAGCGGCTCCGCGAACTGATAGAACGTATCCGATAGAATAACAACCTGGCATCGTTCCCGAAGCCACGCGACGAATTCTAACGCTCCATCCAGCGGACCCATCTGAGCAATCACAGTTTGAATATCACTGATTTTTAACTGATGCCGATCCAGAATCTTCAACCGCCGTTCCATAAGTTTGTCGTAGTCCGGCATCTCACGAGTCGTGATCTTCAAGTCCTCGATCCCGGTCTTTAACGCGACATTAATCCAGATCTCAGGCACGAGCACCCCTTCCAGATCCAAACACACCAGCACCGGCTTACGCATCATATCTCTCCTTCTCACCGCCTAAGGCTTAGCCTGATATCAACATTCACGTATCGGAATCTTTGCTCATTCTCGTAAAAGACTGGCTCACAAATCGCCACGTTTTGTCCAAAGCCTGATCGAACAACTCATCACCTTTCCACGTGCGTCGACTTTCTCCTTCGTATCGGTCGGCCCATTCCAAGGCCAGCGGGAGAGGGATCAACCTGGTCGGAGCGTTCGTTAGTTCCTGCCACACCAGCCCCAACACTGTGCTGACCTGTATCGGCATAGACACAGGATCAATCGGATTCTTGATCAGGTCGTCACAGTGATTGGGCGGCGAGGTGACCAGCAGTTCTCGGCAGGCAGCAGGTCGTTCATCATAGATCGTGCAGATCTCATCTTCGAGAAATGGGCATGGGAGTCGAAGTGCATAGTACATCCGATTCACACCATCCAAGGCTTCATCATTTATCGTCAGCGGAGCCTCACACAAAGCGGAAAGCTGTTGCCAGATACCGTGTGACATGAGACGGACTTTCACTTCTGAAAACCGATGCGCAATATGCTCTTGTTCCTCAGAAGGACGAGTACGAACCCAATCCCGCAACGCAAAGGCCTCCGGCGCTGACAGGGGAACCAGCATTCGACAGCATGCCGCACAGCCCTTCTGGCAGGAAGGGGCGCTGCCGGATTCGATCGACCGGGCCACCTCCAACGCCTGCGCCTCCTCTCCCAGCCGACGCATCAGCGGCACAATGGCACTGACCGGTACAAATCCTGTAGGGACATCGACGGAGCTCGTGATTTGCCCGGCAGGTGTGTTCAGGGCTATTTCAAACCGTTCTCGCAATATCACACTCCTCTGGTACTCGGGTGGGAATGATGAGTTGTACCGAGATGATAAGAAATTAATATGCAGGTCTGAACCGAATCAATAGTCCCCTCTCAACCCACGACCGTTCAGTATTCCCCGCCTGTCGAACAGACTATTCGTATGAGACTCCCAGACGTCATACTCATCGCCAGTTGCTCCTGCTCCTATATACCCCCAAACGGCCTCCCATCTAAGGCCATCTTCGGCGTTGTGGGACTCAGAAAAAGGTGTAGAGTATACCGTGCGCGGGTACATCGCCACTGCAGATTTTCACGTAGCCCCCGCAAGGCGCAACTTGATAGCCTGGTAGCGCGGTGTACCCCCGCTCAATCCTCATCCTCACCTAAT
>CABVRS010000138.1 GCA_902500745.1 uncultured Nitrospira sp. | reverse complement strand
CCTTGAAAGGGCAATGTCCTAGGCCAGGCTAGACGATGGGGACGAGCCAATATGGGCAAGAAAACTCCCGAACTCATACCACACTCGAAGTCATACTGTCACTAGGAACTGCGGAGTGCCGGCAACCGTACCTATTCACTCCATGGAGCGTGTCTACGCGGCGATTGTTCAGCTAGTCACCGGTAAACCGGTAGTGCTGTGTCCATCGCAGCCAGGGTGCGGAGATGTTGGTCTTTTGCGGAGAGGATAGGCTCGCTGATCGGCCAAGAAATTCCTAAGGCAGGGTCGTTCCAGAGGATTCCGCGATCAGAGTTTGGTGAATAATAAGCGGTGCACTTGTACAGGAACGATGCCGTGGCACTCGTGACGCAAAAGCCATGAGCACAGCCTGGGGGAATGTACATCTGCCGAAGGTTGTCTCCCGATAACTCCACGCCATACCACTTGCCAAACGATGGTGAGCCCTTGCGGATATCGACAACCACATCAAATACGGTTCCCTCAAGTGCCATGACCAGTTTCCCTTGGGCCTGGGGCTCCTGAAAATGGAGTCCCCGGAGTGTATTGCGGATGGATCGTGAATAATTATCCTGGACGAACCGCTCGAGGATACCGACGTTCCGATAACGCTCTTCATGATAGGCTTCCATGAACGCTCCTCGGTGATCGGAAAGAAGCGTGGGTTCGAGCAAGAGCACACCTGGAATATCAATCTGCGTTACACGCATGGCCCCCTCTACTTAGGAAGTTGGGTTCGACCCACTTGGTGGCTGACTGGACGGATCGACGCTGTCGGGTCTATCAGGGTACAATTTCCCCAAACGATCGACGAGAGGAAGGGCCTCAGGCGAGCTGTTCATGCTCGGCTCACTGACCGGGTGGTCCCATACGAGGGTGGTAATGTTAGCCTCCTGAAGGAGCGATCGGATTGTGGCGGCGCAGGCGTCAAGGGTAAGTTCGGTTCCGCCTCGGAGGTCAAGAACTCTGTCCTTCGGATCGGTCGGCGGTGCCTCGGTGTGTATCAACGACCAGCACCGGTCAAAAATGGTTTTGCGAAGATCCGGTGGGACGTTGATCGTCGTCAGATCAGACGTGCAGAGCGCTGATACAAAGAGGACAAATTGAAGGTCGGGCATTTCAGGGTGTTGTACATTGAGGGACGGCATAGGCGTTTATTATCAAGAGTGACGCGTGTCGAGTCAACTAGTGGCTACCAATGAAATCCTGCCTACTTTTGCGAGAGGAGTGAAGCGTATGGTGACCATTGTGCTCACTGGGCAGCTGCAGACTATTGATGGAGAGCGTGATCTGGCATGTGAGATCGACCAGTCTGTGTCGATTCGTCAGCTCATTCAGCGGCAAGGGATTCAACTTCGTCATCTCCTCCAGCTGCTTCGAGAAAAGAAGGTGTTGGTGACGATCAATAAGAAGATCGCCAGCGATGATTCAATGGTTCACGATGGGGACACGATTCGTTTGATTGGGCACGACGGAATGGGAGGTAGCGGCCTTGGGCCCTCCCACTCGTAAGTGCAGGGGATGAGAACAGCGGGGCCGAGAGCCATTTTTGGCCTCGGCCCCGTGCATGGTCTACGAACTCACCGATGAAGTGTCAGCTGTGACGGACTGGCTCTTCGCAAAAGGGCTGGGATGTGAGTCCCAGTTATTTTTTCCCGAGGATCGCGTCCTTCGCAGCCTTCGCCACGCGGAACTTGACCACACGTTTGGCTGGAATCTTGATCTCTGCCCCGGTCTGCGGATTACGGCCGATACGCGCCTTGCGGTTGGCGAGTTTGAGCTTGCCGATACCCGGGACGGTAAAGACATTCTTCGCCTCTCGATAAGCCAGGGCGGCGAAATCATCAAGGATCTGGACGGCACCTTTCTTCGTGATACCGGCTTTCCCGGCGAGATAGTCTGCAATTTGCGACTTCGTCATTGATTTTGCCATTCGTGAACCTCCTTGAGGGTAAGGGATGAAAGACGCTTAAAATGTTTCCTGATGTCCCCGTTGCAACAACGTCCTTGCTGGCATTGGGTATCCTAACATGTGGACTCGTGCTCACAAGGTGAAAGCCCGCGAGAGTGTAGCCAAGAGTCGAAAGCGTGTCAACGAGAAAAACTGCGTCTGGCGTGGGGAAAATGCGTCCAGTGGCCTCTTGCGGTTTAATTAAATGGAGGGGTACAGTAGAGCCGGATGGTCCATCTGTGAATCAGACAAGGCAAGCAATTTTGAGGGAGCCCCGTGGGTAAAGACCTGCCGATTTTATCCGTAAGTACCGCTCAGCCCAGTGCGGGGGAGGGAGAAGACTTTATCCATGCGCGAGTGTTTTGTCAGAAGGAAAATTCTCCTCCTTTAAAGTTGTTGATAGAATTCTTACAGTCTCGTGCGCAACGTCCGATTATCCCCCCGCAGCTGGATGAATCGGTTCTCCAGGAATGGGCATGGGTTCAAATTGCCCTGGGGTACGATCGCGATCGTAAGCCCATCCACCTCTTTTGTGTGCGAGATCGCGGCAGTTATCGCGATGTATATGACCAAGAGAAGACGCACTTCATCGACGTACTATCTGCTCATGCGGAGATGGAGGCCCAACTCGCGCTTGAATACGTGACACGGTGTCGATTTATCCTGACGACTCGCATGGCGGAAAAGGACGTCACTGACGAAGGCTACGATTTCAACGGGTGGATCCTAGAGTTTTATCAGGAACAGTGCGACGGAATCGTCCAAATCGATAATCAAGGCTTCTACTCGCCCAAAGGCGAACTCATCGTGGATCTGTCGATGTCCGGCGAATCCTGACGTGTCCGAGATTTCACTGTTACCGCCGGCATCGCTATTTGAAAAGACTGCCCGATGGTTTGAACGGGCCAAGGCTTCTCTCCTCGATACTCTTCCCTGTTGCCGAGGCTGTTCCCACTGCTGTGTCGGTCTTTTTTCTGTGACGATTCTCGATCGGCAGGAAATCCAGCACGGTCTGCAGTCGCTTCCGTCGAAAGAGCGGAAGAGGATCGTGGACACAGCAGTGGAGCAGGTCGGTCAGCTGCGCCTTGCCGCTCCGCGCCTGTGTGGGAATCCATTCGTTGATCGCTGGCCGGATGAGGAGCTGGATACACTCGTCGAACGATTCGATGCGCTGCCATGTCCAGCTTTGGAGAGCGACGGGCGCTGTGGTGTATATGAATATCGTCCGTTGGTCTGTCGCTCCATGGGCATACCCCAGGATCATGGCCTACAGGTAATCGGTGCTTGTGCCGTTCAAACCGCGGTTCCGCTTATCCGCCTGTCGAAAATTCTTCGTGAAGAAGAAACTATCCTGGCCGGCATGGAGGGACAACGACTAAGTCACTTACGCGACACGCTGGGCTCTCCAGGCGAGGAACTGTTTCTCCCCTACGCGTTCTTATCCGAGCTCCAGGGTGGAAGGGGGAAAGACCCGATCTAGACAGTGTATTTGACGCTATGTTAATGTGACCTTCCTTAGTTGAGGGAGCGCCTGTAGCTCAGCTGGATAGAGCATCAGCCTCCGGAGCTGAGGGCCACAGGTTCAAATCCTGTCAGGCGCACCAAACCGCTTCTTGTAGCTGGCAGCGACAATTCAATACCCGGTGGGGCCGTTAGCTCAGTTGGTAGAGCAGCTGACTCTTAATCAGCGGGCCGTAGGTTCGACCCCTACACGGCCCACCAAACAGAACTTCGTTCGTACCGCCGACTAATTATCGTTTTTTAGCATCAAGGGTTGGCGGATAGACACCTCTAGTGTGTTCCTATTCATCCGGAATAAGCTTGCTCGTACCGTGCGCTACTCTTCCATTGATGCGCACGGATAGACTCCTCCAGTAGGCCTCCCTTCTATTAACCTCACTGGTGCGTACTTCGCAGTATCATTTTTCGTGATTCCTGCTTGGTGGATAAATCCCTCTAGCGGGCTGGGCTATACAACTGGCACGTGCCGAGACTGGAGTGTCATGCGGATGCCACCTTTGGGTCGTAAAGTCACCATGAGGTGAGCCTCTACCTTATCTTGCGCTAGGTGGAGGTCGTAGTGACGACCGATCAGAGCGAGGAGGAGTGGCCCCTCAACAGACGCAAAATGGAGGCCTACGCAGGTGCGTGGGCCTGCGCCGAACGGCATATAGGCGTAGCGGGAACTGGGCCGTTCGCTATCTAACCATCGCTCCGGCCGAAACTGTTCGGGGTTTGGCCAGAAGTCTGGATGTCTGTGCAGGTTGTACGTGCCGACTAAGACGAAGGCTCCTTCCGGCAGTGATACACCACAGACGGTCGTCCGAGTCGCAGCTTTGCGTTGGACGGCTGGTGCCGGCGGATAGAGCCGGAGCGACTCATCAAACAGCGCACGCGTATAAGGTAGGTGCGGAAGGTCATCGGCAGTGGGTGTTCTTCCTTGGAGCACTCGGTCCACTTCCTCATGGAAATGTGCTCGTGCTTCAGGATGGGTTGCCAGGAGGTACCAGGTCCAGGCAAGCGCGTTCGCGGTGGTCTCATGCCCTGCGGCAAAGATGGTCAACGCTTCATCACGCAGCTCCTGATCGCTCAGTCCCTCACCGGTCTCTTCGTCACGCGCCCGAAGAAGGAGATCCAGAAGATCATTCTGGTGTGCACCGCTGTGGCGCCGTTCGGCCAGCAACCCATAGATCAGTCCGTCCATAAACTGC
>CABVRS010000137.1 GCA_902500745.1 uncultured Nitrospira sp. | reverse complement strand
ATTCGACACGGAATTTCGTCTCCTCCTCCCGGACCAGAGCGTTCGCTATATCAAGGCCTCCGCAGTGGTCATCAAGGACGAACGTGACCAAGCGGTCCGAATGATCGGCATCAATTACGACATTACGGCGCGCAAGGAAATCGAGGCGGCCAGACTGGCGGTGGAGACAACATTACGGGAGAAGGAAGAGCTTACTCGCGCGATGATCGAGAATGTGATCGACTACTCTATCATCCGTCTCGATCCCGAGGGACATGTTGTGTCATGGAACCAGGGGTCGCAGCGCATGAAGGGATACACCGAGGACGAGATCATTGGTCGTCACTTCTCGTGCTTTTACACGGAGGAAGACCAAGCGAGCGGTAAACCTACGGCGATGTTGAGACGCGCGACAGCCCATCACCATGTCGAAGACGAGGGATGGCGCGTGCGCAAGGACGGCTCACGGTTCTGGGCCAATGTCGTCATGACCAGCCTATTCGATCACGATGGACGACTGAAGGGCTTCACCAAGGTCCTCCGCGACAGGACGGAACGGAAAGCCGCCGAGGGGAGACTAGAGCAAGCAGCTCGCGACCTGGAAGCCCGTAACCGAGAATTAGCGAGGGCGAACCAATCCGCGCTTGCCGCTACCCGTGCCAAAAGCGAATTCCTGGCGACGATGAGCCATGAGATCCGCACACCGATGAATGCGATCGTGGGCATGGCGGAATTGCTCCAAGAAACGCCGCTCACGCCTGATCAAGCCAATTATGTCGGCCGCTTCAGCCGCGCCGCAGCGTCACTTATGGAGCTGATCAACGCCATCTTAGACATCTCAAAGATAGAAGCAGGCTACATGGCGCTGGAAGCGCTGCCATTCGACCTTCCTAATCTCGCCGACACGATCGCGGAGCTCATGGCCGGCAAGGCCTTAGCCAAAGGACTCGAGCTCTTGGTGCTCGTCCACCCGGACGTTCCGCAGGGTGTCGTCGGTGACCCAACTCGATTGAATCAGGTGCTCGTGAATCTCGTGAGCAATGCGATCAAGTTTACAGAATTCGGGCATGTCATGATCACCGTCGAACCGGCCCCCGATCGATCGACCGCTCAGGCCCTTCGCTTTTCAGTGTCTGATACCGGCATCGGGATCCCACCGGATAAGCTCCAGTCCATCTTTGAACCCTTCACCCAAGTCGATTCCACCACGACGCGAAAATATGGCGGCACGGGACTCGGCTTGAGTATCTCACAGCATCTCGTGGAACTCATGGGGGGACGACTTGCGGTAGATAGTACGTTGGGAGTCGGGACCACTTTTTCCTTTACCATTACTCTGCCTGAAGCCCCTCTCGTGATGGCAAGCCAAACGGGACGGTATCTCGATTTGCACACGATGCGCCTTCTCATCGTGGACGACAACGAGACGAATGTGATGATCGTCCGTGAACATCTCTCGCGAAGCGGAGTCCAACTCTTGGAAGCAACGAGTGGCGCGCAGGCGTTGACGATCTTGGACGACGCGCAGCGGCGGAACGAGCCGGTTGCCCTCGCCATTTTGGACTATCACATGCCGGGCATGAATGGGTTGGAACTCGCTCACGCTATCCGAAACCGACAGGAGTATGCGACGCTGCCCCTCATTATGCATGTCTCTGACCTTCAGGGAGACGATGCTCGCCGAGCCCGATCTTTGGGAATTACCAGCTACCTCTATAAGCCGCTCAGTCGAAGGCGTTTAATGGATTCGTTGGCGGCTGCGCTCAACCTAGAACCCGTCGGAGCGGCCCAACGCGAAGAGACGGAGGCGTCAGAACAGACCACCCCAGCTCCCTGTCGCATTTTGTTAGTAGAGGACCTGGAAGATAATCGCGACGTAATCGCCCTCTTTCTGAAGGACACTCCCTATCAGTTAGACATGGCGGGAAACGGCGCGGTCGCCCTACAGAAATTCCAGACCGGTCGCTATGATTTGGTGCTCATGGATATGCAGATGCCGGTCATGGACGGTCTTGAGGCCACCGTGGCCATTCGCGAATGGGAACGCGCGCAGCAGCGCAGACCCACACCGATCGTGGCGCTGACGGCCAATGCCTTCAAAGAAGAAGCGGATAAGTGCTTGGCCGTAGGCTGCACGGCCCATCTGACAAAACCGATCAAGAAAAAGACTCTGCTGAGTGCCATCGCCCAATGTGCCGACACTCCGCGAGACCAAGCCGCTTAAGAAAGGAGCCTGTTCGTGAGGAATCCGTCTTCCGAACATACCCCACACCTCCTGCTTGTCGAGGACGAACAAGATACAGCCGATCTCGTGACGCTGATCATGAAAGAACGGGGCTATCACGTCTCGCATGCCTCGGACGGTTCATCGGCGCTGGAGAAGATCGCGCTCATGCCACCCCCTTCACTCATCATGCTGGATATTCAACTCCCCCATGTCGACGGCATCACGATTCTCGAGACCATTCGCGCCACACCGGACTGGGAGCACGTGCCGGTGATCATGTTGACGGCGGTTGCTGATCCAGAACGGATCCGCAAGGTGCGTGCACTCACCGTCCAAGACTATGTCTTGAAGCCGTTCCGACGGGAAACCTTGCTTCGATATGTTGACCAATCGCGTGGGACTCCAATCCCACCGCGCTGATATCAGCTTTCTCAATAAGTGAGTCGAGCTACTCTCCGGAAAGGCATAGACCTAAGCCTTTCGGTATCACCGTTGGATTGCGGCCAAAGTCTCGTTCGGAACCCTATCCTAGGCATCTCGGTTAAGAATCATAGGGAAACGACCGATACTAGACTGATTGGAGAGGCAGCAATGGAACACGCACCGCCCGATGAAACAGGCGCTGAGGGCGAAGAGCTCGTACATATCGATGCCTCCTTCGAACCGCTCATCCCGAAATTCCTGGCCAATCGCACGAAAGAAGTCGTGACCATGCGAGAAGCCCTGACCGCCCAGGACTTTGCCACAGTACGCACCGTGGCGCACGGGATGAAAGGCGCAGGGGGAAGTTACGGTTTCGACCGGATTACCGAGATTGCCGCAGCCGTCGAACAAGCAGCGAAGACGGGTGACACCTCGACGATTGAATGTCATCTCCCCGTATTGAGTTCTTATCTCGCCCAGGTCAAGGTCGTGTACGACTGATGTGCTAGGAGACGGGAGGAACAGCCCATGAAACACAAAGTCCTCGTCGTAGAAGATGAACAGGATACCGCTGATCTGTTGAAACAAGTCTTAGAGCGGGAAGGTTTCTCGGTCCTCCAAGCAAAAGATGGACGTCAGGCCTCCGCCTTGATCGGAACTGTCCGCCCGCCCTCGCTGGTCCTGCTGGATCTCGTGGTCCCCTATGTCAGTGGACCAGAAGTACTGAAGCTCTTACGCCATCATCCTGATTGGAAAAACATCCCTGTAATCGTCGTCAGCGCCGATAACTATGAGCCGGATATTCAACGGGCACTGAGCGAAGGCGCCACAGCCTATGTGACGAAACAGAAGGGATCGGTTGGTTTGCTACAGGCAATGAAGCGAATCCTGGCCGCCGCACCGGCGCAGGGCAAAATGGTTGCGAAAGCAGGCAGCACGGTTCCTCGAAAACGACGTGTATCGATGCGCCGGCGGCTTCAGAGTACCCAGAGAAAGAAACGGGCCGCATGATCCAGTCGTGTACGTTCCTCGCCAATCATGCAGGCCCGCTCCACCCATTCAACCAAGATCGTTTATTGTTTAAGAGGGCCTAATGGGGAAGGCATCGATCGCTTCTGTGCCGACGATACTCATGATCGAGGATCACGATGATACGGCCTGCTTGGTCCGGTTCATCCTTGAACGTCACGGCTATACGGTCCGGCATGCCCCTGATGGACGGAACGCCAAACGTCTAACGGAAACAAGTGAGCCTCCCAACTTGGTGTTGCTTGATATCTCACTGCCCTCTCTGTCTGGCTTAGAAGTCCTCCGCGCCATCCGATCGACACCGGAATGGGAACAGATCCCGGTCATCATGCTGACTGCGAACGGACGCCCGGAAGCGGTCGCTGAGGCGACTACCCTTGGCGCCACGGAGTATTTAAAGAAACCCTTCTCACCGGACCATCTCCTCCGGACCGTCGCATCGTTCGTGCCCGAACCTAGGGCTCAACCAACGCCTGAAGTCGCCCATCCGTGATCGAATCCTGTCCCAAATTGTAAAACCACCCAGACAACGAGGATACCGCCACTTTCATTCGCTGGTTGACAGACAACCGAGGCAGAGCCGGTTGCGACGCAGGGGCTCATCCTTCGCTTGTTTGAGCTGATAGAGTTCGAGTATACTGCTCAGGACGCCTCACTGAGGAGGCGTCTTTTTTTTGCCGATGGGAGAACCACCCTAACAATGTCCACGATTCGTGCCCCACATGATCGCCGGAGCGATATCCGAAATATCGCCATCATCGCCCACGTTGACCACGGCAAGACCACTTTGGTCGATGCAGTGCTCCGCCAAACTCATGTCCATCGCAAAATCGACGATATGGGTGAACGGATCATGGATTCGATGGACCAAGAGCGGGAGCGCGGGATCACAATCCGCGCGAAGAACGCGAGCGTGATCTACAACGGTGTGAAAATCAATATTGTCGATACGCCGGGCCATGCCGATTTCGGCGGTGAAGTGGAACGGACGCTACGCATGGTGGATGGCGTGTTGATTCTGGTCGATGCGAAAGAAGGCCCCATGCCGCAAACAACGTTTGTGTTGCG
>CABVRS010000136.1 GCA_902500745.1 uncultured Nitrospira sp. | reverse complement strand
TCAAGATGGCGCAAGCTCAGGTCCGTTGACTTGCCGCAGAACGCGCCGCTATAGTCCGCCGAATCGTAAGATCAGTACGGTTTCGCGCAAGGGAGCTGAGCACGTTTTATGATCAAGGGCATCAAAGGCGTCAAGGATCTGTTGCCGGAAGAGACACCCCGTTGGCGTGTCATCGAGGAGACCGCCAGGCGGTGGGCGGACCGGTATGGATTTCATGAAATTCGTATTCCGATTTTTGAGGTGACGACCTTGTTTGCGCGGAGCATCGGTGCCTCGACCGATATCGTTGAAAAGGAAATGTACACCTTCCAAGATCGGGACGGTACCTCGCTGACCCTGCGCCCTGAGGGGACCGCTGGGACAGTTCGAGCATATATCGAACACAATCGGGCCGCCGTACCGGTCCCGCAGAAATACTTTTACTTCGGGCCTATGTTTCGGCATGAGCGCCCTCAAGCTGGGCGTCTCCGGCAATTCCACCAGTTCGGTGTCGAGTCACTTGGGATGGCTGATCCCCGAGCCGATGTTGAAGTGATCGCTCTCCTGTGGCGGATTCTTCGTGACCTCGGTCTCCAGGGACTTACATTGGAAATCAATAATCTCGGGTATACCGCTGATCGAGATTCCTATCGTCCTCAACTCGTGACCTATCTCCGACAGCATGAATCCGGCCTGTGCGCGAATTGCCAGCGCCGGATTGAGACCAATCCCCTCCGGGTTCTTGACTGTAAAGTCCCTGAGTGTCGCGAGATGACGGAGACGGCTCCTCGGCTCGCCGATTCGCTCTCTGAAGCCGCTCGCACATACTTTACCGGAGTTCTACACGGTCTGGATGCCGTTCACATTCCATATTCTTTGAACCATCGCCTGGTACGTGGGTTGGACTATTACAACCTGACGACGTTCGAGATCACCGCGACAAACCTCGGGGCTCAAAACGCGGTCGGGGCAGGTGGACGATACGATAGTCTCGTTGAAACCCTCTCAGGGCCTTCTACACCAGCAGTGGGTTTTGCGGTTGGTCTAGAACGTATCGCGATGTTACTCCCAGAGTCCGCGTTACAGACTGCTGCCAATGTCGTTGTTTATGTCGCTGCGTTTGGGAATCAAGGCTCGGTAGCTGGTCTCTCTGCTCTGGAGGACCTTCGTGCCTCTGGAATTTCAGCGGTGTCGGATTTCCGTTCCTCGACGTTAAAGGCTCACTTACGGCAAGCCGACCGGCTTGGTTGTGGTTTCAGCCTCATCCTCGGTGATGACGAGGTACAGAAAGGCACTGTCATCCTTCGAAATATGGTCACAAAGAGCCAATATGACCTCCCTTTATCATCACTTCTAGTTGCGATTCAGCCGCTTCTCACCGGGTCATAAGGGCCATTTTTCACATTGACTTTCCCTTCTAAAATCCTTACTCTCTGAAAATCTAATATTTTCTAACCTACTGAATATTTAATATAAATTCCTGTGGATTCACGACAAGCACACAAGGTCGGGTTCCTCTTAGCCTTGCCTCCATCGCATGCAAGCGCGGCGACGGTGCATGGGTTGGCTCAAGCTGCGCTTGCCGCTGGTCACGAAGTCTATCTCTACCTGATTGATGAAGGCGTCAAGAACATGCCCACTGACCGATATCGAGGGCTTGCTCATACCGGCGCAAAGGTTTTTATTTGCGCTTATGGGTGCCAGCAACACAATGTTCCGACCACGGAAGCAGACTCCAATATGTCTCTCTGTGGATTAGTGGTGCTGTCTGGAATTATTGATACTTGTAAGCCGTTCCTGTCGTTTACGTGACATTATACAAATCTCCTGTGGCCAAGAATATCGCGGTTGTCATTCAAGAAGATCCTCGCAACACACACAGGCCTGTTGAAGCGCTGAGGATCGCGCTTGGCCTTGTCGCGGGATCGCATCACACCACTGTGATACTCCTTGGTGACGCGTTTCGCCTTCTCACTGAGGAGATAGATGACATTATCGACGTCGATATCCTTGAAAAGTATCTCCCATCGATTACTCAGTTGAAAATTCCATTCATGCTTCAGTCCACAGCGGCTCAGGCCAAAGTTCGCAATGAGTTTGAAGTCCAATACACAACAGATGAAAATATCCGGGCTTTTGTCCGGTCCATGGACTGTGCACTCGTTTTCTAGGTGAGGTGTTGTGATATGTGCCCAATTGTCTATGTTTATCATCCTTCCTCGCAAACGATCGCCCGTTCCGTATGTCTACAAGAAGGTTCTGGATTGGTCCTGTCATTGGACGATACCCTTCCTCCGGGAAAGGTCGAACGCACCGCTGAACCGTCACTCCTTCAATTGGAGGAGAAGTTGTCCTATGATCAGGTGCTGTCACTGTTGCTTGAAGCTGACAAGGTGATTACTCTGTAACTCCGAGATTTATAGGTAAAGAAAATTCGTAGTAGTCGGATTAGGAGTAATGACGTGAAGATCGAGGATAAGAGATAAGATATTGAATTTATGGTGTTAAAATCGTTTTTAAGGAATGGATAAGGTTGGGGATACCCTGATTTTGACTGGGTATAACGTGTGGAGAATCCATCAAGAATCTAGCAGAGTCGGTGCTCATCGGTTTCGTAGCTCGGGAAGGTAGCAGGTTATGCACTCCTATTTGTCTGGTGAGGGAAGAGGTTAGAAGATAGTTATCCACAACTGTGAATAATCCTGTGTATAGAGATTTGAGTAAGTTATGAGTGTAGAGACGGTTTGGGAAGAGGCGCTGCAGTACATTCACGGTAGAGTACCGAAGCAGGTGTATGACACCTGGTTCATACCGGTCCATCTCGATCGGATTGAAAACTCGACGGCGCACATCGGGGTTCCGAATAAATTTTTTGGAGAGTGGTTGGATGCTCACTATGCTGCTCTTCTGGCTGAGGCTGTGTCGACGGCTCGGGGAGGAGGGCAGACAACGGTGGCGTTTACTGTGCGTGAAAGGGCCGCTCTGAAACAGTCTGAGGCGCCAGCTCCCACGATAACGCAAAGAGCCGGAAATCAATCGAAAAGCCGTCGCGGCATACAACTGAATCCGAAGTATACATTCAAGAATTTCGTCGTCGGTGCTGGTAATCAATTCGCACATGCGGCATGTATGGCCGTTGCGGAACAACCAGGGCAGACATACAACCCGCTCTTCATCTACGGCGGGGTCGGCCTTGGAAAAACACACCTCCTGAACGCAATAGGAAACCATGTTGCTGAACAGAGCGACCTCCGCATTGCCTACTTGACGACCGAGCAGTTTACGAACGAGGTGATCAATTCCATCCGCTATGACAAGATGATGGATCTTCGGAAGCGGTATCGGCACATCGATATGCTCATGATCGATGACATTCAATTCCTTGTCGGAAAAGAACGCACACAGGAAGAATTTTTTCATACCTTCAATGCCTTATATGAAGGGCATAAACAGATCGTGCTCTCCAGTGATCGTTTTCCAAAAGATATGCCGGATATTGAAGAGCGATTACGGTCCCGATTCGAATGGGGACTCATCGCCGATTTGCAGCCTCCTGATGTGGAAACGCGCATCGCGATCTTGCGAAAGAAATCGGAAGACGAAGGTGTGAAATTACCGGAGGACGTCATTCAGTTTCTCTCCATCACGATGAAGAGTAATATCCGGGAGCTTGAAGGGAGTCTGATCCGTTTAGGTGCCTATGCCTCGCTGACGGGGCAAGTGATCACCCTGGAGCTCGCAAAAAATCTGCTCCGTGACCTGATCGGCGATAAGAAAAAGGTCGTTGCCATGGATGATATTCAAGAAGCCGTCTGTACCCAATTTCACGTCAAATTGACGGAACTCAAATCGCGGCGCCGAAGTAAAACACTTGTGCATCCTCGACAGATTGCGATGTATCTCTGCCGCGAACTGACCGACGCATCGTACCCTGAGATCGGTCGACAATTCGGAGGGAAAGACCATACGACCATCATTCATGCGTGTCGTCAGGTGACGAAAGCCAAGGAAACCGACACCGTGTTACAGACAACGATTGAAACGTTGAAAGAACAGATCCTTCGAAGTTAACGGCGTGGCCGGGAGAATACTCTATGAAGGTACGCATCGGGCGAGATGAATTGTTGACAGGACTCCAGCGCGTACAAGGTGTCGTGGAAAAGCGCAACACGATGCCGATTTTGTCGAACATTTTGTTGGAGGCCAAACAAGACGGCGTCGAGATCGTCGCAACCGACCTTGAGATCGGGTTGAGAGGCCTCTACAAGGCGACCGTGCTGACTCCGGGAGGCGTGACTATCTCGGCTCGAAAGCTGTTCGAAATTGTGAAAGAGTTGCCATCCGGGGACATCGAGCTGACATCCGCGGACAACAACTGGACGACGATCCAAGCTGGAAAAAGCCAATTCAAAGTGGTGGGCCTTCCCAGTCACGAATACCCAGCGCTCCCGACCATCGACCGTGAGGGGTTAACGCCGCTCTCCGGAGACGGACTACTGGAACTGATCCGCAAGACCCTGTTTGCAGCCGGTGACAACGATGCTCGCTATATCTTGAACGGCCTCCTCGTCACGTTGCTGGCGACGGAAAAGAAAACCTCCCTGCGATTGGTCGGCACCGACGGGCACCGTCTGGCGGTCGCGGAACAGGAAGTTGGAAAGACCGGCAGTAAAGGGATGCCGGTGGAAATGAAAGCCATCATTCCCAAAAAGGCCGCCCATGAGATCCGGCACCTGCTGGAGGAGGGGGG
>CABVRS010000135.1 GCA_902500745.1 uncultured Nitrospira sp. | reverse complement strand
TGCTGATCAAGCCTGATACCTCGATGAATATCGGAGATCTCATGACGCTCGGATGCGCAGTCGCGTTCGCGGGTCATATCATTTGTCTCGAGCGATTCACCCGACAAGTCGATGCCCCGTCATTACTGGTGTGGCAGATGTTGGCGATGACCCTGCTGTTTCTCCCCGCTCCGTGGTGGGAGGAATCTCCATCCGATGCGTTTTCCCCCACTGCGGTCTTGCTGATCGGTCTGGGGGTGACGGGCGTCCTAGCCACGTTGGCATTTGCCGTTCAAATGTGGGCGCAGCAGCTGGTTCCCGCCCAGCAGGTCGCGTTACTGTTTGCGTCCGAGCCGGCCTATGCGGCCTGGCTCTCGTGGTGTTTTCTCGGTGAGACGTTGGATATGGAGGGATGGATTGGGAGTGCGCTCATCTTATTGGCTGTTGTGATCGGTGCGTTCGGCGGATGATCAATGCGGCAGAAGGAGTTCTATGGCACAGAAGTTTGGTAATGGACGGTGGGTTCGTGAGGGGTTTTTGGACAATCGAGTCGAGGGAACGGTCGTGGGGCGCGTCGTGTTTGCCGTGATCGGCTCGGTCGATTTTTATTTGCGCGGCAATTTCAAACCGGATATCGCAGGGGAAGTCATTCAATTCCGCAACGGCCGGTATGAAGATGATGATATGGCCGGGCAGATCCTTAGTGATATGGCCAATCCACAGATCGGAACGGTCAATCTCATTTCGTTTGATCCACACCCTAATCTGGAGCCACATCCCTATGTTGAATGGTTCACGCTCAGACAGGACCATTATCGATTCGAGCTGGCCCCTGGCGATGCCTGGGTGCTATCTCATGAGGAACGGAAGGCTGTTGATGAAGAGAGTCGACGAATTCGAGAGACCTTGGCCAATCAGGCGTCTGATCGGCCAAGGTCTGAGGACGGTGCTGATTGGATCTAGCGAGCCGTCAGTTCAAGTTCCGGCTGAGGGGTTGGTGATTCTGCGGCGTTCACCGCTGCGGCCATCTTCTTTTTGAGTACGCTACGGTCTGAATCCTGCTTGGTTTTTCCCTCGCGCACATACTCTGGGACACCGCGGACATCCCAGACCAGGCCCAGCCACTCGAGCCCCTTCAAGCAGTAATAGGTCATGTCGATTTCCCACCAGTAGAAGCCTTGTCTGGTCGAGGCGGGATAGTAATGGTGATTATTGTGCCACCCTTCTCCCATGGTGATCAGGGCCAAGAAGAAGTTATTTCGGCTGTCGTCGCCGGTCTCATAGCGCTGGGAGCCGTAGACATGGGACAAGGAGTTGATCGTACACGTCCCATGAAATAAGGCGACGGTTGAGATGAAAAATCCCCAGATCAGCATCTGCGGGCCGTTGGTCCCAAGCCCTGGTGCATGAGCTTCCAGCAACATACCAAGACCGAACATGCCAAAGCCGGTAATGGTGGGAACCAGGACGTCAAATCGGTCAAGAAACCGCAGCTCCGGAAACTTGGCGAAATCGGCGATTCCCTTCAGGCGTGGCGCATAAAACGTCTGCGACATGATCCACCCCATGTGCGACCAGAGAAATCCTCCTTGGCGCGGGGAATGCACATCCTCCGGCGTGTCGGAGGCGATGTGGTGATGACGGTGATGGCCGGCCCACCACAAAGGGCCGCGTTGCGCGCATGAGCCACCGAGCAATGCAAATAAAAATTGGACCGTGCGTGTGGTCTTGAACGTGCGATGGGAGAAGTAGCGGTGGTACCACCCGGTGACCGCAAACATACGGATGTAGTAGAAGGCCACCGCGACGGCCACCGCGGTCCAACTCCAGCCTACCCAAATAACTCCCAAACACATCAGATGGACGGCCAGAAAGGGAATACTGCGAATCCAATCAACCTTGGGAGGTCCCTCTACTTTCGTGTGTTCAAGGCCCGCCCAGGAATCAAACCAACGCAGAAATGAATACCAGGCATCCGGGGATTTGGTCGAGGGAAGCGAGTGCGCGTCCGACATACAATTCTCCTTGTGGTCGGGGGATCGGCAACATCACTGTGGTGAGAGACAGGGAGCCGGGGTCCCGATTAAACTGATTAAGCGTCCAGAGTTAGGATGGGAGGTCATTATACACAAATATATCAGGAAAGTGAAACCAGAGTTTTCAGGTGGCTCTGCCAGTTTGTAGTGTACCTAACAGGCGTTCGCTGTCTATACATTTAGACAATTTTCCTGAGTCAACCGGCGTGCGCATCCCTGTTTAACGGGTCCGCTGCATGAATTGTATTGAGAGGCTGTTAAGAGGCGCACTGGCCAAGAATCTCCACTTTGACCTGGCGATGCCCTCGGCGGATGCGGTATCGCTGGAAATCGCCAAGATCGAGGGTAAACACCTTGGTAGTGCGCAGCGATTCTGCAGCAACAATGACGGACGCGTCTGCGAGATCCATGGGGTGATCGCCGTACTGTTCCATCAATTCGAATGGGGGCTGGCACCGCTCTTGTCTGAGCATTGAGAGATTGATAGCTGCGGGGTTGGCATGGGCACGTTCACTACGGTCTCTAAAACGCACGAACGATGAGCGATCGACTTCTCAAAGCCTGACGCCGTGAATTCGTTGATGGTACTCCCGTCTGGTTCATGCGCCAGGCTGGACGCGACATGGCCGAGTAGTTGCGGCAGGCGCTCCAGGATGATCACTCATACGTCTTGAGTAAACTAAAGTGGTAGTTTAAAATACTCAATTATGCGATATCTCAGAAGAGCCTTAGAAACCACGCTCGTCCAGGCGGCGAAGCACTTTCCGGCTGTTGTGCTGACCGGTCCCCGGCGAGCCGGCAAAACGTGGTTGTTGCGCCATGCGTTCCCCACAGCCGACTACTTCTTGCTGGAAGATCCATCGGTTGTCGCCCGTTTGCGGTCCGATCCTCACGGATTCCTTGATGGGGTAAAGACGCCTGTGATTCTGGACGAAGTGCAGAATGTTCCGGAAATATTTGGGTTTGTTCGGGCCCGCATCGACCAGCAGCCCCGGCGAACCGGCCGCTGGCTGCTGACCGGGTCGCAAGAGGCCCCACTCATGCAGAAGGTGACGGAGTCCATGGCTGGTCGAGCCGCGGTGCTGCAACTCCGCCCGCTCTCAACGCGGGAAAGCCCCAAAGTGAATCTGTTCCGGGGGGGCTATCCCGAGGTTGTGGCGCGGCCAGGTGCCGCGCGGCAATGGTTCAATGCATACGTGCAGACCTATCTCGAGCGTGACGTGCGCGCCGTGACGATGGTGAAAGACCTGGCCACGTTTCGACGCTTTCTGGCGCTGGTGGCGAGCCGACACGGCCAGATTGTGAACAAGACAGATCTCGCTGCGCCACTGGGAGTGAGCGTGCCGACGATCGCGCAATGGCTCGGTGTGCTGGAGACGACGGCGCAGATTCTGCTTGTGCCGCCGTTCTATGAGAACGTGGGCAAACGCCTGGTCAAGTCGCCGAAGGTGTACCTGGCCGACTCGGGGTTGGCCTGTCATCTGCTTGGTATTGATTCGCCACAGGAATTAGCGCGCTCGCCGTTTCTCGGCACGCTCTTCGAAGGCTTCATGGCTGCTGAAATCGTCAAAGCCCAGATCAATGCCGGGCGGCGCCCAGAGCTCTATTACTTCCGTGATGAGCAAGGGTTGGAGGTCGATTTTCTCGTTCCCGGCCGGCAGGGGGCGATATCGCTGGTGGAATGCAAAGCGACGCGCACGCCTGTGCCGTCGATGGCGGTGCCGATGCAGCGGCTGGCCCAAGCCATGAAGAAGAAACGCCCGCGCGGCGGAGCCATCGAGATGTCTGTGGTGTACCAACCATCCCGCGCTGCGATCCCTACGACAGCGTTGGCGCCCGGAGTTCACGCCGTGGCTTGGCAAGCCTTTATCCGTACTCTGTAACCGGTTTCCATCTGCTAGTGCCATGACGGCCGGTGACGATGTCGCACTGATTTCCATCCTGCTTCGCTCGGAATGAGGATGAACGAGAGGGCCTCGTGCATCAGCCCTTGGGACTGCTGCCGAACGATACTGAAGCTGTGACCTATGGCGGGGTTGGAATTGACACCTTCACTCATGCCTCTCTAAAATGCGCGAACTATGAACGATCGATTTCTGAAAGCCTGTCGTCGCGAACCAGTCGACTGTACCCCCGTGTGGTTTATGCGCCAAGCCGGGCGCTACATGTCTGAGTATCGGATGTTGCGCGCGAAACATTCCATCCTCGAGATGTGCAAGACACCTGAGCTGGCGGCTCAAGTCACACTCCAACCGATTGATCGGTTTTCCTTGGATGCTGCCATTATCTTTGCGGACATCTTGCTTCCGTTGGAACCGATGGGGCTGAACCTTGAGTTTGCGGCAGGGGAGGGGCCGGTGATCCACAATCCGGTGCGTGACCGGGCCGCGGTGGATCAACTCAACGTCATAGATGGTGACGAATTGAAGTATGTGGCCGAAGCCATTGGGCAAGCGCGACGAGCTCTGGATGGGCGAGTACCGCTTATTGGATTTGCCGGTGCGCCCTTCACGCTGGCGAGTTATGCCATTGAGGGCGGCGGATCCCGCAACTATTTGCACACCAAGCAGATGATGTATGGAGATCCCACCGCGTGGCACAAGCTGATGGATAAGTTTGCGCGAGTGATCACCGGATATCTCCGTCGACAGATCAAGGCCGGAGCTCAAGCGATTCAATTATTTGATAGTTGGGTCGGATGTCTTTCGGCGGGTGACTATGCCGAATATGTGATGCCGCA
>CABVRS010000134.1 GCA_902500745.1 uncultured Nitrospira sp. | reverse complement strand
ATATGTCAGGCAAGCGCGATTTGAACTTCAGTTTGTATTCCGGAAGACTGACCCATCCACCAGAAATGATGCAGTACAACACCGGACATGGCCATATGCTTTGTTTCTCCCTCGCCATTCATTCGGATGCCCCCTCAGACAAAATCGACAATCCCATGTTCCTCGATGTGAAGGTCACCGGAGCGTCACCGGAACTCCATCAACACATGAGCGTCGGCCAGGAGGTACGCGTCCGTGGGGAGCTACAGTCACGAACGTTCAAGAAACAAGACCGCATCCAACGGACCTACTATCTCCACGTGAAACACCCCTCCGACCTCGAATTCCTGTCGCGGCCGAAGGACAAGACGACGACCTAATCACCACACCCACGGATTCACAGCCGCGCGACGTGCCCATCCAAGTCTTAACAAGGAGTGTCTCATCATGACCACTGCCCAAATCACGCACGCCCAGATAGCCCGCGCCCTCTACGAGGCCCACTCCTCCGTGGAGTGCCTCTCGATCGAAGATCTTCGCGAGCTGCAGCTTTCTACTCTCGGTTCCAATGCCAACTCTGAGACATCCTGGCTTCCCGCACTTCCAGACCGCGTTCTCGTCACCACCGAGGCGGAAGAGGAAGAAGCCATCACCCTCATTGATCACCTCTTTCAGGCCCATATGGACGCCTGGTCTCTGAAGGACCGCGATCAGGTCTTCTCCCGAGGCACCAGGTTCGACGACGAGAATCCCGCCCCCCAATACCCGCTCATCACGAAGAGCTCTCGCCGGACATCGGATCCGTCCTTCATGGTCCTCCCAGACGGGCGAAGGGTACTCCAACTCGATGCACAGCGGTTGCTAACACTCTGTGGCATCCAAGAGGTGCTACTCCGAGAAGAAGTTCGCCCAGGTGCATTCGCACGCGCCGGTCGAGGCAAATGTCCCTCCTGCCACGGCTTGCATCTGACCACTCCCCAATCAGCACAGGCCACCCCAGCGCGCGCATCAGGAAACGACCTCGTTTGCCCCAGGTGCAAAGTCAGCATTCAGAGCAACTATATTCAGGAGGATGCCGATACCCTGAAATGCCTCTGCTGTTCGCACCGAATTTATCGAGAACATGCCCCCGAGCTGCCCGGTCTCGATGCCGAGGATATCGCGCAGAACGAAGAACGAGTTGCGCGAGCCTGCTATGTAGACCACGGCCAGCAGGCCGAAGCTGACGACGACGCCCTCGATCTCGACAGCGGCCAGGACAGCGAGGATCTGTTCGACGACACCACGCAGATCGACACGTTTGAGTATCTCGATTATGAGTCTTCCCATGAAATTGCCCAAGACGACATCCCGAACGACGAGAGCGACGTGGACTTGCCTGATCTGCAAGACAAGCTCCACGCACCGGCTTATGCCCTGTTCTGTCAGGGCCGTCACCCACTTCGACAGGCCCTCCTCAACCAGGCCATCCTCGAGCTCGACGCCCACGACAATCGCATGCCGGTCTGGGTTGCGGCCGGGCGTATCCTCACGTCCACCCCACACCACCTCTCTCCGACCGACGCGCAGGCCATCACAAGCTGGCTCCATGGGCTTCCACAAGAGGACCTCGCCATCCTGGCTGGCGATCCCAACGCCAGCAACGAACGCTTAGCGCATCCGGAACCCGGCTTGTTCTTCCCAACCGATCAACTCCTGCTACCATTGATTCGCTTCTTCGGACACAGTCTGAAACGCTTTCGCAACAAGGAGGCTGGCTGCCGCATCCTCGCCGCGGACTATGGGCTGACAGAATCCGCGCTCAAACACATCGCCATGGCCTACGGGCAACTCCCAGCCAACCGCGAGGCCGCCCACGTGCCTGCAGCCTAGTCTCACCCTTCGTGATACGGCAGTGCACATCCCTCCGCTCAACCATGTGAAGGAGTCTTTTCATGACCTATGCTCACGTCGAACTCGTTGGCCGTGTCGCGACCACTCCCGTGCGCGCCTCAGTCGGCGCACGCAGGGTAACCAATCTCCGCGTCGCGATCGACCGGCCTATTCAGACCACTCGTCCTGGACACACTCCACCACTGTTTCTCTCCGTTTGCATCTGGGACCACACCCTCGACCACCAGCTCCCCTCCCTGACGAAGGGCCAAACAGTCAAGGTTACAGGGCGCTTGGATACCCGCACCTCCTCGCACACCGGACTGACGTATACTCATGTTGTCACCGACCACATCGAACTGATGCCACCGGAGATACACCGACAGGCTGCCTAAGCCCCGGCCGGCGGCAAGGCAAAAAAAAGGGGAGCACTTCCGGGAAGACGCACTGAGTTCCAAGGAACTCGCGTCTTCCACAACGAAGTGTCTCCCCTCATGTACTGGTGTCGGTCCTTACATGGGGCCATGCGTAAGGAGTTCTAGTCCAAAACTACTATTCCCACGCTGTCCCATACAATGCGCGATGAGCCTCATAGAGCGCATCGGCAGCTTCTTCACGAACCTGCTTCACCGAGTCCTGAGTGACGCCCGTCCGACAAAGCAGCTCATCTCGAAGCGGGGCTTCAAGGGCTTGCGCTCTCTCCCAGACGGCTGTCACGAAGGCGGCTTCATACGTCTCAGGGATGCAGCTCGATCCGTGTATGTGTTGGACAATCTCGTTGATGATGGTGTCGATCGCATTCATGAAAGCCTCCAGGCATAGTTGACAAGGGCACAGAGAGAGGCGTGCTCTCCAAGAAACCACGCGCTCCCTCTGCTGCTCCCCTATCGACACGGGCACTAGGCACTCGCGGCTCGAAATACGTCCGGTGAGACACCAAACGACGGGGCCAAAATTCTGACACCCGCGCTGGCAACTCGGAATCGTCTCAATGCCAGCCGACATGCTAGCTGCCACTTCTGTATCTTCGTCGATACGGACGGCACGACCAACATACGTTCCGGCTGAGCCAATTCTGCCGGCAATTCCGACTCTGGGAGAAACGCGCGCAACTCCTCGGTCGACGTTCGCATCAGCCAACGTGCGATTTCCTGTTGCTCCGCGCGACCCAGCCCACGGCACGATTCCATGAGTGTGGACGCTACGGCCCAAATCATATCAAGCCGCTCCCCACTCAGTCGTTCCCGCATCGTGCCCTCTAATAGTGCGCAACGAAGGGGTTTGACCGTCCAGTCTTGCCAAAAGCGATTCTGCAAGGTCATCAGCTGATCTACAGGATCTTCCGCGCTCTCCATATCCTGCGTCTCAAAGTCCTCAACCACACTGCGTTGAGTCTCCTCCTCGCCGGTCATGCTGCTCGGCACGATGTCCTGTTCGTCATCGTCTGCTGATTCTTCAGATTCGTCTATCGGCCCCACAAGCGTTCCGTCTCCGTGATCCTCCAGCTCAAGATCCGATTCCACATCGACCGTCGCACTCGGTTTGCGTCCGAGTTCGACACGCCACGCGCAAATCAGACAATGCGCCTCTTTCAGATCTAACTGATGGACACCGACCGTCATCATGGACACCGCCACAGACGACGAGCCACAGTCGGGACACAGCGGTGTATCGACTGTCGCATCGGTCGCTTGAGCAGCACGTGTCCCACGAGGAGCAGGCACCGTGTAATCCAGTTCGGCCATGTCTTCCCACGTCTCACCACGATCGTCATCGTCGTCGTAACGATTTTCGAACGGTGTGCGAGCGTTCAACATCTTGGCATTGCGCCGTTCAATATCGGTCAAGTCTGCCAGGCGTGCGCGCAGACGAGCCCATTGTGCTGGATGCACCTGATAACGTGGTTTTTCCAGCTCCCAGACTAGTCGTTGCAGGTCCTCCAGAGCGAGTCGTTCCCAGGCATGCACCAAGCGACCGTGATCTGCAGCGATTCGTTGGAAATCTTGAACCACTACCGAGACGATCGCCTTTGCCATCTCCGAGCGAACCCACGTTGCATCCACCACGGGAGTACGGCGAGGGGCTGCACTGAGAAGTCCACGTAACGTTGCATGCTTCGATGTCAGATGGGATGTCGTCATGATGAGATCCTTTCATGTCATGGTATATGTTGTGATGTGTTGATTTCAGACGTGCTTCGTGGCGCATTCCAGCAGCATCGTGCGTGACATGCCGTCCCATTGACCACCCTCGATCCAACTGCTAAAGTTGGCGCCGTGTTCAGTCATTCTGAGAACACCATGAGACTCACGCCGGAATTAGAGATCACCCGTCAGCTCTCCACCTTTGTGAACAGCCGCCAGGAGCTACTCATCGCCAACGCGCGTTTTGTGGGATCACGTGAATTCTGTGCACTGGAAGGATTCAGCGAACGAGTGCTCTCTCAGGTCAATCATCTCACCCAAGCGCTCTCACTCACCGAACAGGAACAGGCCCTCGCTCGAGACATCACAGACGCAGTTGCCGCTTTGTCTCGCTAATCACTTCCAACGAGGTCCAATCGCTTTGCGGCATCAGCACGAAATGATCCGCTCTTGCCTTCGACCATTTCAGCGCCCCAGCCTCGATCAGTAATTCAAAGCGATTCGCCAGATCGTTAAATGCCAATTGCAATGCATCGCCGGATCCATGCAGATCCACCAGTACCAGTTTGCCGACAATTCGCATGTCCACACTGACTGCTTGATTGGTGTACATGGACGCCTCCGGGCACCTGACGGCAGCATCTCGCGATCCTGCGTCACGTGCAGCATGTTTAGAATGTGTGTGTGATGTGATTGAACGGTGATCGGAGCGATACGTAAACGGCAGCTCACGTATCGCCGATGAAATTAGGAGACGAGACGGAAGGACTCAACGCAGCGAACTC
>CABVRS010000133.1 GCA_902500745.1 uncultured Nitrospira sp. | reverse complement strand
ATCGGAATTCCCAATGCGCGCCCAATTTTCCAGGAAGGTATCTGCATAGAAAGCACGGTAACAGCTGAATCCGTATAGGGTCAATTCGTCCTCGCTGGATCAGGTATACTCACCTATATGCGACGCGATTGGCTCAACATAGTCGTGGGAATGCTCTTGACCGGGAGTTCGTCTCTGGTGCTGTCCGTAGACAGTGTCGCTCAAGTGATCAAGTCTGGACCACCGAGCTGTCCCGGCATCGCATTGACGTTCGATCTCTGCCCAGTCTTGAAGGGCCCCGGGTATGATCAGCCCTTAATGGATTATCTGATCACCCACCGCATTCCCGCCACATTCTTCATGTCCGGTAAGTGGATGGCGAAACACGAAGCGGAAGTAGACCATCTGCTAGGCATGGAGTTTTTTGAAGTGGGGACGCACGGTGATGTCCATGCGCATCTCCCCATGCATACGACCGATGAACAACGCACGGAAATTCTTGGTCCGGTCAAAATGCTGCAGAAGCACCATGCCTATGAGGCTACTTTGTTTCGCCCGCCGTATGGAGAATATAACGACATCACGATCGCAGTGGTGAACATGCTCGGCCTACGATTTATCCAATGGAATATCGAGTCGGGCGATCCGGACCCAACCTTGTCGGTCGAGCAGATCCTCACCCGGGTGACACAACGTGTGAAGCCTGGTAGCATCGTCGTCTTTCATGCGAACGGCAAAGGGAAACACACGAAGCAGGTGATTGAGCAACTGACCACGGATGTTCTTCCCCGAAAAGGCCTCAGGCCTCTGACCATCAGTGAGCTGCTGAACTGTATGCCCCCAAACCCATGACGACTCCAATGATCAGACACATGCATCCCGACGATCGAAGTGCAGTTGTTCACCTACTCGGTGAATCCGACCCCTGGAAGACGCTCGGCTACACCATGAGTGATTGGAACCGTATCTTTTGTCCGACCCCTCAAGGACGAGACTGCTATGTGGCCGAACTTGACGGACAGGTGGCAGGGGTGGCCATCGTGAAACGGAAGTTTCTTCTTGGCGACTACTTGGAACTCTTGGCTGTGGCCGAACGTGTTCGTCAAAAGAGAATTGGTGGTCAGCTCTTAACGTACATTGAACAGCTCGTGTTTGAACGAACCAAGAACCTCTTTGCTTGTGTCTCGGATTTCAACGAGTCCGCCAGGACCTTCTACAAGAAACACGGCTATCAAGAAATCGGCCCTATGCCGAACTTCCTCATCCCTGACAGCGCTGAGATACTCCTACGAAAAACGGCGGGACCGGCCAGAGTCTCAAGTTAAATCGTCGGCAGGTGGGTATGAATAGAACCACCAGGCCGTATAGGCGATCTCCCCTTGAGTTGACGTATACCGAATCACGATGGTAGGAAGGCTATCATGAAGGTCAAGAAACTCCTCCACACAAGAATGCGGGTTAGCGACATGGACGATACCATTCGCTTTTACACGACTGTGCTAGGGCTTGAGGTGATTGAGCAGAAGACCTCGCCTCGCGGCTCTCACCTTGCCTTCTTGAAGGCACCTAACAGCGACGAGTTGATCGAACTAACCAGTTTCCCCCCAAGTGGACCAGTGAGGGTCCAGGAAGATCTTGTCCATCTGGCCTTTCAAGTTGACAGCCTCGATGAAACGATCGCAGCCCTTAATGCCCAAGGAGTCACGATCACGGACGGACCGACGAAGACGTCTTCGGGAAGTCGATTCATCTTCATCGATGCACCGGACGGCTATGAAATTGAGCTGATCGAACGCCCGACCGGTGTGAACATTGTCTAGCCCCTCGTGCTGTCATTTGTATCATCGCTGCGGCCATCTGCTCTCGACATTGACGATGTGATGCCTCCCGAAGTACTTTCTTCCCTATAATTATCGGGTGAATTTTCCAAATCAGGAGGATAAGCGAGATGAAGAACGGGTTTTTTCGCGGACACGGACTTGGCAACGACTACCTCGTGATCGATCCCGATGATCTGACCTTCAAGTTGACACCAAAGGCGATTAAGCTGATTTGCGACCGAAACTGGGGGGTAGGCAGTGACGGCATTTTGGCGCTGGCTCCATCGAGGAAGGCCGATTTTGGCCTGCGCATTTTCAACCCGGACGGCAGTGAAGCGGAAAAATCTGGAAATGGACTTCGAATCTTTGCTCGCTATCTCCACGCCACAGGCAGGACCAGGAAGAAGCGATTTACGGTTGAGACAAAGGGGGGACTGGTCACCATTGACCTGCATGTTGACCGACATGGTGACGCCAGTACCGCGACGGTCGAGATGGGGACAGCCACCTTTGCTCCAGAGTCCCTCCCCTGTTCGCTTGAGGTGCCGGAGTTGATTCAACAGCCCATCGATGCCGCGGGGCATTCGCTGATTTTCACCGGCGTCAGTGTCGGCAATCCTCACTGCATTGTCTTTAGACCGGCCGGCAAATTCTGGTCACGGGAAGACCTTTTGAAGCTTGGTCCGGCGTTAGAGAATCATGCCCTGTTTCCGAAACGGACCAATGTGCAACTGGCTGTCCCAACCGGGCCGAAGGAAATCTTCATCTTGATTTGGGAGCGGGGCGCCGGAGAGACACAGGCCTCCGGCTCGTCATCCTGCGCTGCAGCAAGCGCGGCGGTGCGCTTGGGATTAGTGCGCAGTCCCGTGACGGTGAAAATGCCGGGCGGTAGCTTGAAAATCCACGTGGGTGACGACTTCAACCTCACCATGAAAGGGCCCGTCGCTGAAGTCGCCCGTGGCGCATTCAGCCCATCATTCGTTCGTGGGCTGAAATAGAGCCTCGTCGATCACCATCGCCGAATCGTTAACGGGAAGCACGGTTACGCCCACTCCTGGTATCCTTATGCGTAGCAAGCGACGGTTGATGTATGACGCCTGACACGCTTCGTTCTAAACTCGACCATCTTCCCCATACTCCCGGTGTGTACTTATTCAAGAGCTCACAAGGGGAGATACTCTATATCGGGAAAGCGGCGGTACTCGCTGATCGTGTCCGATCCTACTTTCAAAAAGGCGCCGACCATACCCCAAAGACCAGTCTCCTCGTCAATCAGATATCGGACCTGGAGACAATGGTGACCCGGTCCGAACTCGAAGCCCTGATACTTGAGAGTAACCTGGTCAAGCGCCACAAACCACGCTTCAACATCGTGTTGAGGGATGACAAACAATACCCCTATGTCAGACTGCCGATTAAGGACGATTTTCCCAGGCTTTCCATCGTCCGCCGCGTCCAGAGAGACGGCGCCCTGTACTATGGCCCCTATACACCGGCGAACGCCCTGCGGGAGACGTTGAAAGTGATCAAACATGTCTTCCCCCTGGCCACTTGCACCATCGATATCAATGGGACCGCCGAACGAGCTTGTCTTGAATTTGAAATCAAACGCTGTATGGCTCCCTGCACAGGCCATCAATCGAAGGAAGAGTATCATCAGATCGTCAAACAGGTCCGCCAATTCCTGGAGGGACGTGACCGTGAGTTGCTCGACGACCTTCGCGCGAAGATGGAACGAGCAGCTGAGCGGGAAGAATTTGAGGAAGCGGCACGGTTGCGAGACCGCCTCTTCAAGATCGAACGGATGCTGGAGAAGCAGCGTATTACACAGACCTCCGCCACCGATCAGGACGTGCTCGGGCTTGCACGGCGAGGAGCCGCCGTGGACCTCCAGATCCTGTTCGTACGAGGCGGATTGCTGATCGGTCGGAAAGACTTCTTCTGGCCCCAATCGGCAGATGCCTCGGATAACGAACTCATCCGATCCGCGATCGAGCAATTTTACAACAAGGACGGCCAGCCACCGCGAGAGGTCTTGGTCCCGACCGACTTAGACGACGTGACACTGATCGAACAGTGGCTGTCGGATAAGCGTGGGGAAACTGTCCGCGTCTTGGTACCTGAGCGTGGTGCCAAACATGAACTGGTCCTGCTGGCAGAAGAAAATGCGGCGTCGGCCGTCGCCGATCACCTGCGCGACGAAGAGCTTGGGCGGCAAGCCTGTGAGGAACTCAAGCGATTGCTCCGTCTCGATCACCCGCCTCGTCGGATTGAAGGATTCGATATCTCCAATACAATGGGAAACCAATCCGTCGCTTCGATGGTCGTATGGGAAGCCGGAGCCATGAACAAGGCGGATTACCGTCGGTTTAAAATCCAGACCGTCAAGGGGGCCAATGACTTCGCCAGCATGAAGGAAGTGGTCATGCGTCGATACGGGAACGCCCGCGATGAGCCGAATCAAACCACTGATGGCTTGGCTCGGCCGGATGTCGTCTTGATCGACGGAGGACTCGGACAACTGGCTGCAGCCATTGATGGGCTGAAGGAAGTCGGGCAACAACATCTCCCGATTCTTGGTTTGGCCAAGGCCCGAGGAGAGAAAGAGGAGCGGGTCTTTCTTGCCGGACGAAAAAACCCGATCGCTCTCACAGCCACCGCTCCAGCCACTCACCTACTGCAGCATATTCGGGATGAAGCCCACCGTTTCGCGATTACGTTCCATCGCAAGCTTCGTGGTCAATCTCTGGTCAGCTCCAAACTGGATCAGGTCATCGGAATCGGTCAGATTCGGCGCAATCAACTTTTGAATCGGTTCGGCAGTCTCGAGAAGTTGGTCGCGGCAAGCGACCAGGATTTACAGGAAGCCGGACTTGGCGCGGAAACCATTATGAATCTTCGTAAGACCTTGTCCTAATAACGACGGAGCGATTTAGAACAGGTATCGAAAACTGAAGGTCCCTACATGCACGAAGGCATGATAGGTCCCGTCGACGGTCGAATTGAGATTCCCGGTGATGGTCCGCGATTCATAGAACCATTCTTGATAGGCCAGATCGAGCCCGATCCCTTTGGGCCA
>CABVRS010000132.1 GCA_902500745.1 uncultured Nitrospira sp. | reverse complement strand
TCCAGCACTTGACATTTGTCCATAAGACGACTATACACATTTTCATATGGACAAATGACAAGCTAACGCAAAACCGCTAATCGCACTTAGACATCAATGGCTTAGATGAATATTCCTGAGCACAATCCTACCCCTGAAGGGACTGAATCCGCCCCTCTTCCAGCTGCCCTTCTTAGCGAGTCCGTCTGGTCACCCCTCGCCTACACCGGCCTTCTCCACTTTCTCTTGGATGGTGGGATGACGGCCCTGTCGGCGCCTACCCAACTCGTTTACTTACAACTTGTCCGAGAAGCATTCGGTCGCCGCCGCAATCCCGTGGCGATGACACTGGATCGTATGCAAGCTCGCACGGGATTGAGTCGCTCCACTATTCACCAGGCGCTCCAACGGCTGGCACATCCGGATGTGGATATCGTGAATGTCGTTCATCCAGGAGGGGGAAAACGCGCCGGTCTGTACGAGCTCAGACCATGCTCCTATCAAAAACTCGTACGCCAGCAGGCGAAGCCATTGCGGACGCGTCGCCGGCCAAAGCTGCTAGATGCATCAGATGTGCGGTCGATTGAGAACTTGCTCGCACATTTAAGCGAGGAAGATCGGGCGGATTTGCAGATCGTCTACGAGTCGCTGCAGGCCTCTGAGCGGAAATCTCTTGAGGAAGAAGTGCGCTCTCGGTTTCATGATATCGGCCAGAATCCTGATAGAACGACGTTTCAGCAAGGCCTGCTCTTTTATTTGTTGAAGCAGCGAATGTACGGACGGCTCAGATCAAAGTACCCCACCCTATCTTCGCCATCCCAATAAGATCCCTATCCATCTCAGAGTTGCGCGGGCGCAACTCTCAAATATTCTATGCGCGTCAGTTAGACGCATTACGCGGAATATGAACATTTGCACATCACACGCTGGCTCATAGAAACATACTTAAACCATATCGAGATTAATATAACGGCAAGATAAGGTTTATAATTATATTTCACGCACATTTAAAAGTATTGAATCGAACACTTATGCCATATCCAGCCCGCATCGCATCTCCTTGAGTTGCGCGGGCGCAACTGCAAAATATTTGTGCTTTGAGCTGAGTGAATATAGTTATTATATAAAGTAGTTGACAGACTGCACCGTCAGGCGTAAGGAAACATCTAATTGCTGCCCCATGTCCACAAGCTAATCCTGTGCATGTTAGACAAAACGCCATGGCAAGTTAGATGTCCGGACCTGGTGGGTTATTCTTATCGTCCGGAGTCTGGCCTATACATAGTAGGTCAAGGAGGTACTAATGCCGAATGTAGTGGCCGTTATTAACCAGAAAGGTGGAGTTGGCAAAACCACGACGGTGGTGAACCTCGCGGCAGCACTTTCTAGACTTGGTCATCCCGTTTGCGTGGTCGATATTGACCCGCAAGCGAATGCATCTTCGACACTTGGGAAGGTAAGTCCATACGAAGCCAGAGTGACTGCCGCCACACTACTGATGGATAACAAACGCGATGAGGACATGACCGCACCGTGGTATGACACCATCGAGAAAGAAGTTCGCCTCATCTACGGCCATGTGTCCTTGACCAAAGCAGATCGTGAACTTCCCAGGGTGTATCCGACGATGCCCTCTATCGTGTTGAAGCGCCGCCTGGAGCAGATGGCATTTGGGGATGATGATATTGTCTTGATTGACTGTCCGCCAACCCTGTCGATCCTCACGATCAACGCTCTAGTCGCTTCAGACTACTACCTGACCCCCATGATGTCCGGATCTAAATACAGCATCACGGGATACGAGGACCTCATGGAGCTGGTGCGCGATGTAGTTGATAGCGCCAATCCTGCCCTGAAGTGTTTGGGGATCCTTGTCACGCAGCATGATGGGCGGAAAAACGTCTGCAAATCCATGCGGGGCGTGATTGAACGTCGTTTCGGAGACCTTGTATTTAAGACTGCCATCCCATTGGCCGCCAAGATCCAAGAATCGGAATCGCTAAAGAAGACGATCTTTCAACTAGATCGGCAGAGCAATGCCGCGCGCGAGTTTATGGATTTAGGCCGCGAGGTCTTGGCGCGCATGGGGTTAGGTGCATTGGCGGAGCCTGAAGACATGGACGAACCGGTCGAGGTTGGGGCAGGTGAATCATGACGACCAAACAAGTCTCCAAAGGCAAAGAGGAGAAACCCCCTCTCTCGAAAGGCAAAGAGGCTAAATCGGAACGCCCAAAGTCCTCGCACCTGGCTGATCTTGAAGCCTCGTTTGATCGTGATGCTCGTCGTATTCGCCCGTTTGCCCTTCTCGGCTTGGATACACAAGGTGAGCAGCCCGGACCAGAGCCCACAACGCCCAATAGCCCAATACCATCGACACCCCCCACCTCAGCTGTTGGTGGTAGCGCATCTGCATCCGTCCCGGTGAGTCCAGAAGCCACGGCTTCGTCTGTCGCTCCCAAAGTGGCTCCCGTGGTTGCGGAAGAGGGGGATCAACTACGTCGGCTAGAAGAGGTCGTCGAAGTGCCCCTCGATCGGCTGGTGCCGAGTCCTGACCAACCACGATCGGAGGTCGATCCTTCGGCTGACCAGGAGCTATTGGAATCAATTCGCGCTTATGGAGTCCTCACCCCCATTCAGATCCGACCTGTGGAGGAGGGCAAGTATGAAGTGGTGGCCGGCGAGCGGCGATGGCGGGCCTGTGCCTTGCTCGGCAAGACTTCGATTCCGGCTCTGGTACGTCGGAAGGACCGAGACCGCGCCGCCGCCGAGGCGTTGATCGACAACGTTGTCCGGAAGGACCTGTCGGCCCTAGAGGAAGCCAAGGCCTATCAAGCCCTAATCGAACGGTATGGTTTTCAGCAGTCCGAGTTAGCCGAGCGCCTGGGCTGTCATAAATCACGCATTTCAAAGGCGCTCAGCATTCTGAAATTGCCAGAGACTATCTTGAACGTGTTCTTTGGACCTGAAAGTCACATGACGGCGGCCCACGCAGAGGCATTACTCCCTCTGGCTCATGACGAGCCACGTCTCCACGCGATCGCTCGCCGTGCCTCAAAAGAATCGTGGACTCGAGACCGCATCCGACAGGAAATCGATCGCAAACCAAGAATTAATGAAGGCGCCCAAGCCGTGCGGTTCGTGGAGCGTGGGAGGGGTGGAGACCGTGGGTTCATGCTGACCATTCTCTTTCATTCCAACAAGCCGCATGAAATCCCAATGATTGAAGAAGCCTTAAAACAGGCGTCGGAGCGCATCCAGGAGTTTCGTGACAAGTTGACCTAGTCTGGGATCTTCGGTGAAAAGTTTCATTCAACTTACGAACAGACGGGCGGCATGCTGAACAACGTTGGCAATGGTTTTTCTCAGTCCGAAATATTTCAGCATTTTTGAATATTTATAGTATTACCGGATCGAGCACGAGCGATGAGAGGGTGCGAGAAGTGAGTTATCCACAGTCCCATCGCTACTTGAATGAAGATTTCGCGTTAGTTCGGTGAAGCTCACGCTAGTTGAGTGAAGAAAACGGCTCAATTCCTTCGCTAGTTGAGTGAAGAACGACGTAACTTGAATGAAGTCACGCTACTTCGATGAACAACACAGTTTTTGTAAGACATTGATTGTGCAATACAAAGCAAGAATTAAGCGCCTGACAAGTCGTGTCCCTACGTTAGAATCTTACGAAAGAATTAATACATAACGTTACGCTGATGGACGTTGATTTAACACCGCTTTCGGAACCGGATGAAGAGACTCTTTCCCCTGTCGGGATCTCCGCTGAGTTAGTCTTTCCCGGCACTCTTACCGATCCAGGCTCCTTGTCCGTTACCACTCCCGATCATCTCCTCAGCGAGCATATCTTGGGATCGATTCCACTGTGGGAAGCCAAAGGTCGGCCGACGGGAGCGAAACGAGCCTCTTACCAGAAACAGATCTATAGAGATGTGTGGCGCAACGGCCGTCTGTGCAAAGTCTCGTTGGTGGTCTACGGTAGCGGCGATTTGGGGCTTCCAAATTCAATCGATCTCGAGTTCTTTCGGGGGTTTGAACGGTGGACGAAAGCCGCGATGAGCAGCGGCGAGCCGTTTAATCAGTTAGTCAAGATCTCAGGGCGCGAATTGTTGGAGGCGAGCGGGAAAGGTCTTGGCGGGGCTTCGTATCAGGAAATGGATCGATTCTTCCTACGCATGGCCGGGACGATGATTGGCGCCGGGCGGGATTGGCGACAGGAAGGCGAATCAGGAGGAACGGAGAAGCGTCCTCGCTCGAACAAGGGAATCGTTTTTCATATCTTTCAAACGGTAGTGTTGCCAGGGCAAGTCAATGCGGATGGCTTTGTGGCAGATAAGTACGAGGTTGAGCTTGCCACGTGGTATTGGATGAGCCTGCGGTCGGGCAATTGTATCGTCATCGATCATGAACTCTTTCGAGATCTTCATGGATCAATCACAAAACTGCTGCATCAACTGTTGCATAACCTGTTTTACCTTGGGCGTGGAACGGCTTCACAAAAGTATTCCGAACTGGTCCGGAATTGGCAGATCAAGCGACACAGTGCCCTGTCGCTGGTAAAGCAGCAATTAGATGAGGCTCATCGTGAGTTGCTCGAAAAGGAATTTATTTCGCGCTGGGAATATGTGCCGATTCGAACGCCTGAGGGGAAGGAGTTTGAGATTATTTGGGAGGCGGGGCCAGCCTGGTGGGCGACGGATAAAAAGACGCGAGAATTCCGTGAAGAGATGGTCGGAGCCAGTCAGCGTGAATTGCCGCAGCTCGGACGAGAGCTCGACCCGTTCCTCCTCATTGAGCAATCGGATGAGAGCAGTCCCGAGAAGGATGAGGAACGAGAAGCTTCGAACGCGAGGCTATTGAGCATCGTGCTAGAGTTGTCCGGCCGACGGAAGGACCCAAAGGTGTGGGAGAAATGGTGGAAGCGCGCGATTGCCAGCGTGCCACATCCGATGATCTGG
>CABVRS010000131.1 GCA_902500745.1 uncultured Nitrospira sp. | reverse complement strand
GGCGTCACCTCAACGCGAAGGGGAACGGAGTGAGGAAGCAACGGAAGAGAGAAAAGGAACGAGAATCGGTGGAAGACACCAGCGGAAGCGGAAAGCCCGCGGACCTGCCAGCGCTTCAATCGCTGGTCACTAACATGTTGCTCGCGCTTGGAGAAAAACCGGGTCGTAACGGTTTGCTCAAGACACCTGAGCGTGTGGCCAAAGCGCTGGCATTTATGACGCAAGGCTATCAGCGCAATATCGATCATCTGCTGAACGGAGCACTCTTTCCGATCGAATACGACGAAATGGTCATCGTGAAAGACATCGATTTCTTCAGCATGTGCGAACACCATCTGCTCCCGTTTTTTGGGAGAGTCCATGTCGGCTATTTGCCGAATAAGAAAGTCGTCGGCCTCAGTAAAATTCCTCGTATCGTGGATACCTTTGCCAGACGGCTTCAAGTTCAAGAACGTCTGACGGTTCAAATTGCCGAAACCCTACGCTCCAAATTGAACGCGCATGGCGTCGGAGTGGTAGTCGAAGCGCGACATCTCTGCATGATGATGCGGGGAGTAGAGAAACAAAACACCGTGGCCGTTACCAGCTCCATGTTGGGGGCATTCCGTAGCCAATCGCAGACGCGCGTGGAATTTCTCAAATTGATTCGCCACGGGAGCGTCAGCGATCCAGACTGAGCGGTCAGCGATTGTTCGTGTCGCCACGCTGGTTATCTGGCGAGAGTCGAAACGAACGAGCGGACTGTCTCGTTGAACAGATCAGACCGTTCCATGTTCGAAAGATGAGCGGCCCCTGGGATGATGGTCAAACGGGCGTCCGGAATCCTATCAGCCATCAGCTCGGCGTCCGGCAGAGGAGTGGGAAGATCAAGCTCACCGACGATAATCTGAGCAGGGCAGGCGATCTGTTGTAGCAGAGGGACGGAATCCGGTCGAGCAGCCATTGCCATCAAGTCTCCCGCGATGCCGCTGATCTGATTACCTTCGATCATCGTGCGCACTTGCCAAACGAGCTCAGGTCTCGTCTGAATTGTCGCGGGGCTCAGCAACTTTGGAATCATGATGTCGGCGATTGCCCTTGCGCCTTGAGTGTAGGCGATCTGGGCCATCTCAAAGCGAGCCTGCATTCCTTCAATGGTATCCGCCTGGGCTCTGGTGTCCGCCAATACCAATCCTTTCACACGCTCAGCATATCTTTGGTAGAACGTGAAGAGGATGTACCCTCCCATGGACAGTCCGACGAAGACCGCTTGCGGGATTGCTAAATGATCCAACAGGCCCAGGACATCGTCGGCGGCTTGTTCAAGGGTATAGTGCCAGAGCGGCGCGTCTGATTCACCGTGCCCGCGCAGGTCGAGCGTGATGACCCGAAAATCTCGGGCGAGTGCGGCTTCCTGAGGAGCCCACATCATCCGGCTGAGGGGAAAGGCGTGCAGAAAGACAATCGGGAGCCCATTCCCCTGATCTTGATACGCGATCGAGATCCCGTTGACCGTAACGTGCACAAGCTCCTCCGCAAGCGAAACTGTTCGTAGCACCGACGGCAGTCGCGGTCAAGAACGTATTTGCGTACACCTTCACGGGCAGATACAATTCTTCGATTTCTGGAGATGAGATAGCGATGTCGCGTGAGCCACGACCCGATCTATTCACGGCATCAGAGACCGGCCGCCACGTACCTGCACCTCTCGCGGAACGGATGCGGCCACGGGATTTTTCCGATTTTGTCGGTCAAGATGACATTGTCGGACCCGATCGTCCCTTTCGAAAGGCGATTGAGTCGGACCGGCTATCGTCGGTGATTTTCTGGGGACCACCGGGATCCGGAAAAACCACACTCGCACATCTCATCGCACGACATACCAAGGCTCACTTTGTGCCGTTTTCTGCGGTGACCGGAGGCATTCCTGAGCTGCGGGAGATCATCAAAGCCGCTGAGCATCGACTGGCATTGCAGCAACAGAAAACCGTGTTGTTCGTTGACGAAATCCATCGCTTCAATAAAGCGCAGCAGGATGCGTTTCTCCCTCATGTGGAGCGTGGGACGGTGGTGTTGGTCGGTGCGACCACTGAAAATCCTTCCTTTGAGGTCATCAGCCCTCTCTTGTCACGCTCTCTCGTTGTGGTGCTGAAGCCCCTGGACGAAACGGCATTGGAGGAAATCATCCATCGAGCGTTAAAGGACGACACCGTTGGATTGGGTGGAAAGAACGCTCATGTTTCACCTGAAGCCAGGCGACGACTTATTTCCTATGGAAACGGCGATGCGCGCTCACTCCTGACGGCATTGGAGTTCATCGTTGAGCAGTGCGAATTAGGACCGAATGGAACCCGAGAGATCGATATCCAGGTAGTCGAGTCTGGACTCCTTGCCAGATCGTTGCGCTACGACAAGTCTGGCGAAGAGCACTACAACCTGATTTCTGCGTACATCAAAAGCCTTCGTGATTCCGATCCGGACGGAGCGCTCTATTGGTTAGCCCGTATGCTCGATGCTGGGGAAGATCCAAAATTCATTGCCCGTCGGATGGTGATCTTTGCGTCTGAAGATATCGGCAATGCCGATCCACTGGCACTTCTTATTGCCACGTCGGTGGCACAGGCGGTTCAGTTTGTGGGACTGCCGGAAGCGCAGATCAATCTGGCTCAAGGTGCCACTTACCTGGCATCACGGCCTAAGGATAACGCATCCTATGTCGGCCTTCTGGAAGCGCTGAAGGATGCGAAAGCTTATGGTAATCTGGGTGTTCCACTGCACCTCCGCAATGCCGAGACCTCGCTGATGAAGGAACTGGGCTATGGAACGGATTACCGCTATGTTCATGAGGACCCATCGGCTCGGGTGGAACAAACCCACCTTCCGCAGGCATTGAAAGATCGGCGATATTACCGCCCAAAGCCTCTAGAATAGGGCCAATTGTCCTATTTTACATTCTCGTCTAATCGGTTATACTTAGAGAGTAATGAAGCGAGGAGAAGCAAAGCAGTCGGCGAGCATGGCAGCCCTGAGCGAACGAAGAAAGTTTGTACGGGCGACGTTGGTTGGCTCTGCCTTGATGGCGCCGAAGAGCGGAGGGCGAGCCTGTACTGCGGTCCTCGACAATGTGAACAAGATCGGAGCCGGGCTTCATACCAAAGACCGCTTCCCACCGAACGAAAAAGTCACCGTCTCACTCGCTTTCCTGGATTCCGACCGAGTCGAGCAACAGGAGAAGCTTGATGGGACCGTCGCCTGGGTCAAACCGTGGGACAAGAAAGGATTCTTGATCGGTGTCGTGTGGGATGAATTGGTGACGAAAGAAAAGAACCGCTGGTTATACTACTATCTGGAAGAAACCCTCAAAGCGTCCGTCTAAGCGCTATCCCAAGGACACGAGCTGTTGCTTGACGTTCTCCAATTCTGCCGACAGTGATTCCCAACGCGCGGTCAATCGTTCAAGATCACGCTTCCATTCTCCCTGTTCTTGATGGAGGACGTTCCACCGGTCGAACTGCTCATAGAGTTTCGGATGGGCCAGCTCGGCCTCCCGTGTCTTGATTCTCGCCTCGGCCTCCGTAATCTCCAATTCCGCTCGAGACACCTGCTTTTCCAGTCTGGCTTGGGTCTTGGTCAAGTCACGACGCTCGCCTCCTCGCCCTTTTGGCTGAACTTGTTGTGTCATCGCACGAGTTGGGCCTGAAGTAGTGGGTTGAGAGGCGCCTGCTAGCTCCTCGCTTGTTTCTTTGATCGATTCGAACTCTTGGGCCTTCTTCCAGAGATAATATTCGTAGTCGCCGATGAAGTTCCGAGCCTGGCCCTCTTCGATTTCCACGACCCTGGTGGCGATTCGCGACAAAAACGTCGGGTCATGCGAAATAAAGATGATGGTTCCGGGAAACGCTGCCAAGGCGTCCGTGAGGACATCGACCGAGGCTGGATCCAGATGGTTGGTCGGCTCATCAAGCAACAAGGTATTGGCGGGCTCAACCAGCATGCGAGCTAAGGCGACCCGGTTCCGCTCACCGCCGCTCAAGGCCTTGACCGGTTTTTTCTGGTCCTGGCCGGAAAATAAAAATGCTCCCGCAATCCCTCGCAGAAAATTCATCTCCGCATGTTTGGTGACCTCTTCGAGTGATTCAAGAACCGAGTGCTCCGGGTTCAACGTCTCTGCCTGATGCTGTGCGAAGTAGTGCAACGTCACGCCATGACCAACGGTTCTGGTACCGGTGTCGGGGGGAAGTACGCCAGCGAGCATCTTTAAGAGGGTGCTCTTTCCCGCGCCGTTTTCTCCCACCAGCGCGACACGTTGTCCTCGCTCCACGGAAAAGTCGAGCGTCTTGTAGACCACTTTTTCACCATAGCGCTTACTGGCTCCCGTCAAATCCAACACCTGACGGCCGCTGGTGGATGGAAGTGGAAACCTGAACTTGACGCGTTTCGGGTCTCGCTGAATTTCAATCCGTTTCACCTTTTCAAGCTGTTTGAGGCGCGATTGAACCTGGCTGGCCTTGTTGGCCTGGTACCGGAAGCGATCGACGAATTTCTGAACGCGCGCGATCTCTTTGGACTGGCGAGCCGCCGAGGCATGCAATTGGGAATCTTTTTCCTCCTTCAACTTGCAGAAGAGCGAGTAGTTGCCACGGTACTCCTCAATCGTATGGTGCCGGAGTTCCCAGATGTGCGTCACCACTCGATCCAGAAACGCGGTGTCGTGGCTGATAATCAGGAGCGTCATGCCGGATTGCAGGAGAAACTGTTCGAACCAGCGCTGAGTGGGTTTATCCAAGTGGTTCGTCGGCTCGTCGAGCATCAACACGTCGGGATTTGATAAAAGCAGATGCGCGAGGGCCACGCGCATCCGATAGCCGCCGGATAGTTTCTCGACGAGACGATCGAAATCCACCTCCGTAAATCCTAGCCCCATGAGGATACGCTTAGCTTCATATTCGGGATACTCATCGCGGTGAGCCGCGTCGAGCACGGTTTTACCGGTAATGGTTTCGAGTTCCTGCGGCAGGTAGCCGATCCGAAGCCGAGGCCGCTTGCGGATCGAGCCTTTATCCGGCGCCTCTTCGCCAAGGACCATCCGAAAGAGCGTGGTCTTCCCGGCGCCATTGGGTCCGACCAGCCCGACTCGTGAATTGGGGCGAAGATGAGCAGAGGCCTCCGTGAGCAGCACCTTGGTGGAATATTGCTTACTAATCGACTCAATTTGGAGCATCGGCGCAAACCTTCCGTGTGAAATGGAATAAGTAGATCAATGAGAGGGAACACAAACAGGTGAAAAATCAGCAGGTCGGGAGGCGAGGCAATGTAAGAAAATTAATCACAGCAAACATTCTGAAATCCTAAAACACCC
>CABVRS010000130.1:3023-5356 GCA_902500745.1 uncultured Nitrospira sp. | reverse complement strand
TGGTCGGTGAAATCGTCGATGAAACGGACATCACGGAAGAGCTCATCAAGCGCATTGGGAAGAACCAGATCCTGGTTCATGGGCGGACCGAGGTACGGAAGGTCAATGATTTCCTCAAGGTCGAACTCGGGGGAGATGAAGCGCTGACCATCGGTGGGTTGATCCAGGAAAACCTTGGACGAATCCCATCGGCCGGAGAAGAGATTCGAATCGAGAATTGCCGCTTAGTCGTTCACGAGGCCGATCCTCGGTCGATCCGAAGCGTCCATATATTTAAAGAAGAGAAGGTGGCTGTCCCGGTTGAAGCGCCCGTATGACCCTAGATTTTCTCAGGCGTATTCAGCAACCGTTCAAATTCTTCCTCGTTGAGAACGCGCACTCCGAATTTCAGCGCCTGAGCGAGTTTGGATCCAGGTTCAGCCCCCGCCACCACATACGCCGTTTTTCTGCTGACAGAGGATGACACTGTACCGCCAAGCCGCTCGACCAGTGCGGCAGCCCCTTCCCTCGTCATTCGTGTCAAACCTCCGGTGAAGACGACGCTCTTTCCCAAGAACGGGAGATCTGTTGCGCTTTGAAGCGCGGGGGCAGGCGCGATCGAAAGGCCTAGAGTTTTCAATTGGTCGATAACTCGCTTGTTCGAACTTTCTTGGAAGTAGGAGAACACACTTTCCGAGATTTCCGGCCCGATCTCTCTGATCGTCAGGAACCGATCTCGGTCGGCCGACATGATCGCATCGAGCGAGCCGAATTCACGCGCGAGCACTTTGGCAATATGTTGGCCAACTTGACGGATTCCAAGCCCCATCAGGAAACGATCGAGAGGCATTGTCTTGCTTTGTGCGATGGCGTCCAGCAGTAAGGTGGTGGAACGTTCCGCAAATCCTTCAAGTTTTAAGAGCTGCTCCCGATCGAGTCGATACAGATCAGCCAGATCCTTCACGAGTCCTCGATCCACCAATTGAGCGACGGTCTTCTTGCCGAGGCCTTCGATGTTGAGCGCAGCCTTTGAGGCAAAATGCTCAATCGCACCCTTGAGTTGGGCTGGGCAGGAGGCCTGTCCCGTGCAGTAGTAATAGGCGCCTTCTCTCGCGACGGCAGAGCCACAGATCGGACAGGAACTCGGCATCTCAAAAGGGGTGGGCCTGGTTTGATTAGGGAGCGGTATCCGTTCAGCGATCGCCGGGATCACATCTCCGGCGCGTTCGACCCGCACGGTGTCTCCGATCCGGATATCTTTTCTGGCCACTTCGTCGGCGTTGTGGAGCGTCGCGCGGCTGATGGTCACACCGCCGACTTCCACCGGTTTCAAGAGGGCGAGGGGAGTGAGAGTTCCGGTTCGACCCACGGATATGGCGATGTCCTGCACCTCGGTGATTTCCTTCCTCGGAGGAAACTTGAAGGCAATGGCCCAGCGGGGGCTTCGGGATTTCATGCCCAACCTGTTCTGCCAGTCCTCGCGGTTGACCTTTACCACCACGCCATCAATTTCATAGGCAAGATGATCGCGCTGCTGCTCGGTCTCTCGGTGAAACGCCAAGACCTGCTCAATGCTGTCGCATCGCCGACGAAGAGTGGGGACAGGAAGGCCCCAGGAAGCCAAGGCTTCAAGTTCAGCCCAGTGTGATTCGGGATGGGGGCCTGCCATCGCCATGACTTCATAGCACGTGACGACGAGCGGCCGAGAAGCGGTAATCTGCGAGTCGAGTTGACGAAGGGAGCCTGCGGCGGCATTGCGAGGGTTTGCGAAGGCATCGCGCCCCTGTTCCGTCATGAGCCGATTCAGCGCGTGAAAGTCTCCAAGGCGCATATAGACCTCACCACGCACGGCCAGATGATCCGGACAGGCCTCGTCCGGCAGCTGAAGGGGGAGTGAGCGAATCGTGCGGAGGTTGATAGTAATATCCTCACCGAGACTGCCGTCACCACGAGTCGAACCACGAACAAAGTTCCTATGGTCATAGACTAATTCCACAGAGAGGCCGTCGAATTTTGGCTCAACCGTGTACTCAATCCGGTCTGTTCCAAGCTCCCGTTTCATTCGCTGGTCGAAGGTCAGCACTTCCATAGGATCGACGAGAGAATCAAGGCTCAGCATGGGACGTTCATGTCGAACCTTCCCGAGTTCGTCCAAGGGAGGAGCCCCGACCCGCTGAGTGGGTGAATCGGGCGTGATCAGCTCGGGGTGCGTCTGCTCGAGCTCAATCAGTTCTCGAAATAGACGGTCGTATTCGCCATCGGAGATTTCCGGCTGGTCCTTGACGTAATACAGGTAGTCATGATGCCTGATTTGAGCCTTGAGTCGAGCGAGTCGGTCTCGGTCGGCTGGTGAG
>CABVRS010000130.1:0-2923 GCA_902500745.1 uncultured Nitrospira sp. | reverse complement strand
AAGGCCGAACTGGCTGAATTCGAGGCAAGGAATCGGGAACTCTCGTCACAAGTGCAGATAGCGCGTGAACAGATGGGGCGTCTTCAGGAAGAGACGGAAGCGATTCGGGAAGCCACGCTACTCGAACGAAAAGCCTTGGAAGACATGCAGCGGAAGGGGCATTCGCCGGCTGCGAAGCTGAAAAAAACCGGGATGCGTAAATCTGTTCCGAGCGACGTCGACCGAAACGATCATGCCGACGAGGATCTGCTGATCGGCGCGGACACGAAGGCCGCTGTGAAAGTTGATACAAAGGTACACGTGGTGAAGCCTGGAGAGACGCTCTTTGGTATCAGCCGGCGGTACGGAATTGGAATGGATACGTTGAAGCAGATGAATAAACTTCCGGATGACATCATTGAAGTCGGGCAAAAACTCCTCTTGGTCGTAGAGTAAGCGGAACGACATGCGGTCTGAGACGTATTCTCTCAACTTGGACGAGTTCCGCTCCTATGCCAAGCAAGGGAATCTGATCCCGCTATTCCGCGAGATCTTAGCGGACCATGACACGCCGGTCTCGGCCTTCGCGAAGATCGATCATGGCCCCTCGGCCTACCTACTGGAAAGCATTCAGGGCGGAGAAAAATGGGCGCGATACTCCTTTCTTGGAAGCGGCTCTCCGCTCGTCATCTATGAAGATCGTGGTGATCTATGTGTGAAGAAGGGGTCGCATCGCCGACGCATTCCCAGCCGAGGCGCGCCGCTGGACCGTCTACGGGAGCTCATGGAAGCGTATCGGCCGGTGACGGTTCCGGACCTCCCTCGCTTCGTCGGTGGAGCGGTCGGTTATCTTGGTTACGATATCGTGAAGACATTCGAGAATCTTCCGTCCCGGCGAAAAGAGCATCTTCATTTACCGAACTTCGCATTTCTGTTGACCGAAACCCTGCTCATCTTTGACAACGTCTCGCAGAAGATCAAAGTCGTGGCCAACGCGCATGTGAAGTCCGCCTCGGAGCGGGACATTCGCGCGGCCTATCGCCAGGCGACGGGGAGAATCGAAGCCATGATCGGTAGAATCCGTCGGCCTCTGAAACGTGCGAAGCCAAAGCGCCGACGATCTCCCATTCGGTTCACAGCCAATATGAACAAGGCGGACTTTGAGACGATGGTGGCCCGCGCTCAGGAATACATCAAAGCGGGTGATATCTTTCAGTGTGTGCTCTCACAACGATGGGAAACGAATCTTCACGCTCCACCGTTTCAGCTCTATCGCGCCCTCCGTGTCGTGAATCCTTCGCCCTACATGTATTACCTGCGTATCGCAGGAGTTGAACTTGTCGGCTCGTCTCCGGAAATTCTTGTGCGATGCGAAGACGGACAGGTGTCGGTGCGCCCGATCGCGGGGACCAGGCGACGCGGGACGACGATGGAAGAAGACGCGGAGCTGGAGCGCCGACTACTCGCCGATTCCAAGGAACGGGCGGAACATATCATGCTGGTAGACCTCGGGCGCAATGATATCGGCCGCATCGCTGAACGGGGATCGGTTCGCGTCGAATCGTTGATGAATGTTGAACGGTATTCACACGTGATGCATATGGTGTCGAACGTCACGGGAAAGTTGGGCCCGACCAAGACGGTGTATGATGTATTGAAGGCGTCTTTTCCAGCAGGCACGGTATCCGGAGCTCCCAAGATCAGGGCCATGGAAATCATTGAGGAGCTTGAGCCGACGAAGCGTGGGCCCTATGCCGGCGCAGTAGGGTACATCAGCTTTTCAGGCAATATGGATATGTGTATTAATATCCGCACGGTCGTCGTCTCTCGTCGTCGGGCGTTTATCCAAGCCGGGGCCGGGATCGTCGCGGATTCAAACCCAGAACATGAGTACGAAGAAACGTGCAATAAATCACGCGCGATGATCAAAGCGATTGAACTAGCGGAACAAGGCCTGGAATGAGCGGTGCCTGGTGAAGGGTAGAGCATGAAGCACAGCCACGTACTCATGCGAGATACGCTCGCCTCGCTGAGCGGGCGAAGCGGGCTTCACGACCGATGCGCTACGGGTAACATCTATGTTGTTAGTGATCGATAACTACGATTCCTTCACCTACAATTTGGTCCAGTATCTTGGAGAGTTGGGCGAAGATGTACAGGTGTATCGCAATGACAAGATTACGGTGGACCAGATCGAGACGCTGCGGCCAAACCGGCTTGTGATCTCTCCAGGGCCTTGTACCCCCAAGGAAGCCGGTGTGTCCGTTGAGGCGATTCGTCGGTTCGGAGGGAAGATGCCTATTCTCGGCGTCTGTTTGGGCCATCAATCGATGGCTGTCGCGTTTGGAGGAGAAGTTATCCGTGCACAGCGTCTGATGCATGGAAAGACATCGCAGATCCAACACGACGGCAAGACGATCTTTCAGTCCGTGCCCAATCCGTTTGAGGCGACACGCTACCATTCTTTAATTGTGAATCGAAACAATCTTCCCGATTGCTGTGAGATCTCCGCAGAAACCGCTGAAGGTGAGATCATGGGGATTCGCCATAAGACGCTCTGTGTCGAAGGGGTTCAGTTCCATCCGGAATCGATTCTGACGACGGTTGGGAAAGATCTGCTCCGCAATTTCTTGACGCTCTAATCATTCCATCTCTGTGTGATTATGATCAAAGACGCGCTCGCCAAGTTGGCCGACAGAACCGATCTTACCGCGCAAGAGGCCGAAACCGTCCTGCTGGAGATTATGGACGGGACTGCGACGTCGGCTCAGGTGGCCGCTTACCTCATGGGGCTCAGGCAGAAGGAAGAAACGGTTGCAGAGGTTGTCGGCTCGGTCAACGCAATGCGATCACGCGCGACTAAAATCAGAGTCGGCTCGCCGCTTGTGGTGGATACCTGCGGAACCGGTGGCGATGGGGCCAACACATTCAACATCTCCACGGC
>CABVRS010000129.1 GCA_902500745.1 uncultured Nitrospira sp. | reverse complement strand
GATTCAGGTGATTCGATGAGGAGCGCATCGCGCTTAAGCAGTGTTCTCTCATTTCGTTTCCCCTAACCCATCTTCCACCAAAAACTCGATTCCACCAGTGACGACATCATACATGGCGCCGACAATGGCGATACGGTTCTCTCGGACCAGCTTGTCGAGCGTGAGACTCTGTTGACGTAATTCCTTGACCACACGCAGAACGTTTTCTCTGGCCACCGCATCCACGATCGAGAGCGCTTCAGCCGAAGATGGTTCACTCGCGGCCTGAAAGGTTATTCCGTCAGCCGACCGCTGGATCTCGTTTACGATGGCATCGAGGTGCTGACATCCCGTTGCTTCAGCAGCCGTCACGGGTGAGCCCAGGAGTTTGACTGCGGCGGAAACCGCACCGCATCTGGTATGCCCGATCACGATCAAGAGCTTCGCTCCCGCTACGGCGCACCCATATTCAGCGCTGGCCAGCACGTTTGGACTGGTCACGTTCCCGGCAATACGGATACTAAAAATATCCCCCATACCAAGGTCGAAGATCAATTCAACCGGCGTACGGGAATCAATGCAGCTCAGTGCCACGGCGAGAGGATGTTGGCTCTCGGCTGTCGCGAGAACTTGGCGGTTAAAGTCTCTCGTCAGGCGCCGTCCGGTGCGAGCGCGTTCGTGGCCATCCTTGAGAATTTGTAAGACTTGCTGTGGGGTCATAGTGTCTTGCAGCTCGCGGGTCGAGTAGTCGATATATTGGATCTGATCGGTGAAGTCGTACTCCTTCCGAAATCCGATAAGACTCACCTCGACACCATGAACCGGCCCTGTCTGCTCTTTATAATCTCGAATAAGATCGAGTACATCAGGATCGATATAATCTGTGCTCTGTGCATCAAGGAGCACACGGCCATGGCGTGGGACTTCATTCAACGCTGTGGAAAGGGCCGCACGATTCAAGAAGCTTACTTGGTTGGCCAATACAATGTGAACAACATCGCCACCGAGATGCTGTTCCACGAATCGCTGTACCGGACGGCGCATGTTGCTGTTGAGAATAAAACCAATGGCCATCACGAGGCCGATTACGATACCGATGAGGAGATCAGTGAAGACGATTGCCGTCACGGTTGTTGCAAACGGAATGAATTGATAGCGGCCTTCAGCCCACATCCGCTTGAGCAACGCAGGACTGGCCAGTTTTACCCCCGTCATGAGCAAAATCGCCGCAAGACAGGAGAGCGGAATCATATTCAGATAGGTTGGGATGAGCGGGACACTGATCACAATCAATAGACCATGCACAAGAGTCGCCATTTTTGTTTTTCCGCCGGTGGTGACGTTGACGGAACTCCGGATGATCACCGATGTGACCGGAAGACCACCGATCAATCCACAGGTCAGGTTTCCGATTCCTTGCGCGACTAACTCTTGGTTCGGTGGCGAAGTCCGTTGCTGTGGATCGAGCCGATCAACCGCTTGCAGATTGAGGAGCGTTTCCAAGGATGCGACTATCGCGATGGTCAATCCAGCGACATACACGGCTGGGTTGGCCCACTGGGTAGGGTCGTGAAATTGCAGTAAACCGAGGAATTCGCCCAAACTCTCGGCTATCGGTACCTGGACAAGATGGCTTGGGCCGATCAGCCAAGGATCGCCGAGTTGGGCAAACCACACGCTTGTTCCGACACCGAAGAGCACCACAGCCAGCGGAGCCGGCACGACCGAGTCTTTCAAAGGCTTCCAAGTGCTCCACAGGACGAGGAGACCAAGCGAGGCCAGCCCTATTGTCGAAGCGCCAAGGTGAAAATCATCGACGATACGGAACAGTTCAGAAAATGTCGTCTCGAGGTCCGGTTGGAAGAAGGACATTTCTCCTTCCGGATCCGGGTCATGCCCCACCAGATGTGGGATTTGTTTTACGATGAGAATAATACCGATGGCGGCGAGCAACCCCTTAATCACACTCGATGGAAAGAAGGCTGCGATAAACCCTGCTTTCGCGAGACCAAGACCAATTTGAATCAACCCTCCAAGAATAACCGCCGTCAGAAACGCCGAAAAAGATCCCAGTGAGAGAATTTCCGTCGCGACAACTGCTGATAACCCCGCTGCGGGGCCGCTCACGCTGGTGTGCGACCCACTGAAAAGGCCTACGACGATACCGCCGACAATCCCCGCCACGATTCCCGACATCAGTGGTGCACCTGAAGCCAGTGCGATGCCTAGGCACAAGGGTAATGCCACAAAGAAGACGACGAGACCAGATTTGATGTCAGCGAGAAGGGTCCCCACCGATATGCCATTATCCTTGTGCATGAGAAACCTATTTCTATTGTACTCGATCACTCGGCCAGAACGCCGGAATGACAGGTGAGGCGTAACGGCGGGAGGTTGAAACAACTCAAGTCATTCGCTGATCAGACCAGGCATAGGCGGCACCGAAGCACAGGCCAGCCACAGCCGATTGCATGAACATATTTTCCACAGGGACAGCGATCGCCCACCACACGACGGCGGCGAGGAGCCCTGCAACCGCTCCCAGAATGACTTTTCCGCCGGCAAGTCGAAGCCAGTCGGTGAAAAGTACCCAGGCTGCCATATACAATCCGCCGGCAGCAGCTGAGGCCCAGAGGTATATGAGATCGCGTTTGAAGAACCAGACTTGGACTGCTCCGGCAAGCACACCCAGAATAAGGCCCGTCACAATCCTTTTAATCAGAATGGAATAATGAAACGAGGTATCGGCCAATGTATCCTCCGTTGTGCATCTGTGCGGGAGTGCCATGAGTAGCGGCGCCATGGGATTGTCTGTAACCAAGCGCTGCCAGTACTTCTACATCTGCCCCACACTGCTCTCCCCGTCGAGACAACAGCCTGGAAACCACGCGTCAGATGACCGGCGCCAAGAGCCAGCACACGAACCACGTCAGCGGGCATCACTAGCCCGCAGAGGCTGCTGATGCCACTCTACTCGATGCGTATTTGACCTTGTCCTGGCCCTTCCAATTTGACAACAACGCGTACTCCATCCTGGAGACACTGATATTGTCGCATCATCGGATCGCCGGTCGTAAGACCGGTACAACGTGACTCCATGTCCGCCATGTCATCAGGCTGAAACTTGAACTGTACCGAGACAATCCCTCCGCTCACTCGATGAGTTTCACGAATGTCATAGGACGACTTTGGAATCACGTGTGAGACCCAGCCGTGGGTCATCAATTCAGACTCTTGCAACGCGTGGTAGGTGTCATAGTGTGACTCAAACGTCTGCACTGTATCGACGAGCCAGACCGCGCCGACGAGAACCGTCCCGGCTATCAACAGGTTTGTTCCAATCGTTTTCATACATCAGTAGACATCAATCCAATAAGCCATCACGAAGACGGTGGACACGTGGTCTGCCTTGTATCGCGGCCCGGCCCTTTTGTAACCTCGATCCGTCCGACACCCTTCACATTTGCACAAAGGTCGCCAAGTCCCGGCGTGATGAGCCTAAACGGCCCACCCTTTCCATCCGGGAATGGCTCTCCATCGAGCTCGTATAGCAGGAGCCCGAAATCACGGGCCTGCTGAAGCGTTAGGGTCGCAGCATACGTGCCATCTACGGAATGGAACGTCACATGATCGGCGTCGATGTTCAGCGCCGGCACGTCCAGTAATCCCTTTACACTGATCGCGCGACCTCGCATACCCGGCATGATGGTCGTGACATCGACGATCTGATGATCGTCCGGCAATTGTCGAAGGGCCTGACGGTCGAATGAGAGTGGCTGCACAACAGCCCCCTCGATCTTCAGGACACCGCGCCCGGTTTTGTCCTTTTCCGTTATGGCATTAATCATTGCCGTCAGTGCGTCATTCACCGGAGTCGGAATGCCCAGCTCTCGCCCCTTCTCGACGATATATCCATTTAAATAGGCAATTTCGGTAGGGCGCCCCGCTTTCCAATCATCATACATCGACGTATGGATGTCGCGGATCTCCTGCGTGGCCTTGACCACTCGCTCAGGCATATCCAGCGGTAACGGCACTTTGAGAGTAGCCGAGATCGCCGTGACTTCACCGACGATTTGCCTGATGACGCTCAACATTTCCGGATGGTCCAGTGCCTTAGCAACAGAGTCATTAATCAGGACGGTAACGGGATTGAAGACGCAGTTCCAACACATCTTCTCCCATTTGCTGCGGCGAATATCTTTGGACAGTTGGCAGGGAATACCTGCTGCCGCAAAGATCTCTTTGATCTTGAGCAGCCGTTCACTCTCATGCCCCATCAATTCGCCGATCGCGACGGCTCCTTTCTTGTAATGATCGATCACGCCCGGCTCGACGATCTTCGAATAGATGTAGGCCACCCCACCCACGACGCAGTCGCGCTTCAATCGAGCAATCAGCCGATCTTCGGTATCGATCCCATTTTGCAGTGTGAGAATCACGGTCTCCCGTGAGAGTACAGGCGCAATCTGATCCATCACCTCATCAAGGTCATAGGCTTTCACCCCCAGCACAATGAGATCGGGCTTCGGAAGTTCTTGCACATCAGAGGCGACCCGTGGGTGTACCGTGAACGACCCATTGGCACTCCGAATCGTCAGGCCGTTCAGTGCGACGGCAGCGCGTGTTTTCGTCCTTAGAAGAAAGGAGACATGGGGATTATCCTTTGCCAGATATGCTCCAAAGAATCCTCCGACCGAACCTGCCCCCACGACCAGGATTTGCTTCATGTCTCATCCTCGTTCTGTTGCGTAGAAAGAAGCGGTACTATAGCATGGCCCTCCATCGAGACACAGCCACTCACTCACCGGGTTCTGGTTATGGCGCACGGATCAAATCTCTCGTTTCTCAAGGATAAGCTGGCGACTGCCGAAGCCATCACGGTTCTCACTGGAGCCGGCATTTCAGCAGACAGTGGCGTTCCGACCTTCCGCGGCACAGACGGACTGTGGCGTACCTACCGTGCAGAAGATCTGGCGACGCCCGAAGCGTTCGAACGAGATCCTCGACTGGTGTGGGAGTGGTATAACTGGCGGCGTGAGCTCATTGCGACTAAACAACCGAATGCCGCTCACGCGGCACTGTGTGAGCTGGAACGGCGTCACCAGCTCTTTTGGTTGATCACGCAGAATGTGGATGGATTACACCGAGCGGCAGGGTCACGACAACTGTCCGAGATACACGGCAACATTTGGATGGTGCGCTGCACTCGCTGTGGTGTGGTAGAGGACAATCGCGATGTGCCGATCGCCAGTCCGCCTTTCTGTCACCATTGCAAAGCGCTACTTCGGCCCCATATCGTCTGGTTCGGCGAACCGTTATTTGCTGGAGATTTGGGGCAATGTTCGACCGTGCTTCAACGCTGTGATGTGCTGCTTGTGATCGGAACGTCGGGAACCGTCTACCC
>CABVRS010000128.1 GCA_902500745.1 uncultured Nitrospira sp. | reverse complement strand
TATTTCCCAATCACCTGACCAGACCGATCCACAAGGTATTTCTGAAAGTTCCAGGTGACCCGCCCAGGGAAGGGGCTCTGTGTGGTGAGATATTGGTAGAGCGGATGCTGCGAGGTTCCCGTGACACTGATTTTAGAGAAGAGCGGGAAGCTGATGCTGTACTTGGTGTAGCAGAACCCTTTGATCTCTTCATTCGTTCCCGGTTCCTGTTGCCCAAAATCATTGGCCGGAAAAGCCAACACCTCGAATCCACGGTCTCGATACCGGTCATACATTTCCTGAAGACCGGCATATTGCGGAGTATTTCCGCACATACTCGCCGTATTGACGATCAGCAGGACTTTTCCTTTGAAGGTCTGAAGACCGATTGGGTGTCCATCGATATCTGGAAGCTCAAATTTGTAGAGAGGTGCCGAAGATTCAGGCGCCTTTACTAGAGCTTTGGGCTGCTTCTCACCGGCAAATACCTTCCCTTGATCCTCTACTAGGGTAGTCATTCCATAAAGAATGAGACTGAACACCACGAGAGAGGTCCTTATATGGAGAGAGGTCGGCATGGCTAACTCCCTTCTAGTTTAATGAAATGGATACGAATGGACACATAATAACAATATGTCTACTTATTGTCCAATATTTTAATTCATTACATTTGACATACATTAGACATCATGGTACACCTAATGTCATAAATGATCCGCACAATTCGTTTCGCCCAACTCTGAGCTCGGGCGAGAGGCAGCTCATGAAAGGAGAAACCGATGAAGGATGACCACCTACGAGATATCGATACGGAGCTTTCTCCTCTGGATAGTTCTGAGGCTGACGATGTGTACAGAGACGACCCCTCGTCTGGAGCACTCTTGAATCACATCGCTCGTGGCGATGAATCCAGCCCATCGTCAGACGCCGCTGGTGACAGTGATGCGAATTCTCCTGTCTCGCAGAATCGGTTTGCCCTCGAATCTCTCTATTTCCGATCGTTTCGAGGCACGGCCCTGTTGACTCGGAAAGAAGAGGTGGCGCTGGCTAAACACATCGATGAGGGTGCACGACATATCAAAACGGCGTTGAAAAACGCCGCTACGCTCCTAAGCGCACAGCTTCCATCGGCCTCTGTTAGGAGCACGATTGAAGAGCTCACCACCATTCGCCGACTCAGCGGTCTCTCCGCCGTCGTACTTGATAAGGCCGAGGCCCTCCTCGCGGTGTGCCTGAACCCGACATCACAGATCGGAGCCTTACTACCTTCGGAAACCCATCGAGAACTCACTTCATTGTTGGGCGCAATCCACCAGGCACGTCGTCGATTGGAGGAGGCAAAAGATGAGCTTGTGCGGCACAATTTACGCCTGGTCATCGACGTCGCTAAGCGTTACACCTCGCACGGTCTCACGCTGCTGGACCTGGTCCAGGAAGGCAATATCGGCCTGATGAAAGCGGCAGAACGTTACCAGTACCGCAAAGGGTTCAAATTCAGCACCTACGCCACCTGGTGGATTCGTCAAGGCATCACGCGTGCGCTCTCCGAACAATCCCGGGTGATTCGCGTGCCGGTTCACCAATCAGAAGCCGCAAGCCGTATCGCCCGTGCCGGACGGCAATTGGAATTGCAGCTCGGCCGTCCCGCTCAGATCGAGGATATCGCTCGAGTTCTTCGCCTTCGTCCCGAACGCGTGCGCGAAACCGTGGCCGCCTTTCAGGAACCGGTGGGCCTTGAGACTCCGATCGGAGATACGCAGGTCATCGGGTCACTCATTCCCGATGAGCAGACGGCTCCGCCGGACCAGTATGTGCATCGAGTGGAACGTGAGCAGCAACTCGACCGCCTCTTGAGCCCGTTGACGTCACGAGAACAGGCTGTAATCCGCATGCGATTTGGAATCGGTTCAGACAAAATCATGACTCTAGTGGAAATCGGCGAGCAGCTGGATCTTAGCCGAGAACGGATTCGCCAGATCGAAGCCCATGCCCTTCGCAAGCTTAAATCACCTGCGACGAGGGAGACCCTCGCCTCAATCCAGTGAGCACACGCCTGCCGCCGCCACCCTCCTCATCCCTTCGACACACACCGTCTCTACTCTTGCCTTAACCTTCCCACACACTCACACCTGACATCCCTGTCCTCCTGCATATGAGAAAGCTTGCGCAGAGTGACAAAGGCTGGCAAGCTCTGGTCCGTCCGCTTATACGCGAAATGCAACACGCGTGGCTCTACCCATGAGGCCAAAGACTCTTATGACACGATTGTACCGCTCCCTCCTTCAATCTCTTGCGACCGTCCTGCTCCTCTTGCAGATCGGCTGTGGCGCCACCCAACTCGGAATGTGTGCGCCGCACACGCGAGAAGAAGGTCGTCCGGTCGGGACATGGACCGAGTGTTTTGAGCGACCCATTTCGCACGCAGGGGTCACTCATTCCGTCTTCTGCCTGAATACAGGCACCTCCAAGCCGCCGATACTTCTGCTCCATGAATTGACAGGATTGTCTCCCGGGACATTGGCCTACGCGGAAGAGCTTTCGAAAGATTTCACCGTCTATGTGCCGCTGTTGTTCGGCGAGAAGGGGAAATTCTCCCTGATGAACGGATTATCGGCCTATTGGTTTCGAGGTCTTGTTGAGTTTTTCCCTGGCGGCGAATGGGGAACTCCTTCCGATGGCAGTGCGCCCATCGTGCATTGGTTACGGGGCGTGGTACAGCACATAGGAGAGCGGCACAGCGCCCAACCTATCGGTCTCATCGGCAACTGCGTGACCGGACCAATTCCTCTCGCGCTGCTCGATCATCCACACGTGTCTGCCGCCGTGGTCGCACAACCTGCACTGCCCTTACGCTTCTGGTGGTATTCGGATGCCGACAAGGCATCGCTCGGGCTCTCCACCGACGATCTCCAATTCGCCGATCACAGCCGCGCAAAGATCTACGGGTTGCGGTTTGAAACCGACTGCATGTCGGACCAGGCAAAACTGCACACCTTGCACGACCGATTCGGCGTTCGGTTTCTGAACGGAGAAATTCCGGCGAACCACTACCAGCGGGATGGAAAACCGATGAAGGCACACAGCACCTTGATCGGATCATGGAGGAAGGACGACGAAGCAGGACGGCCATCGCGAGATGCGCGTGCACAGGTCCGAGCCTTTCTTCTGGCCCAATTGAGCGAGAGCCGCCACACGCCATGAGGCAAAGAATCACGGCCTCGATTCGTAGCTCTCGTGTCATATCCCCTATCGAGTTCGTCTTGGATCAGTGTGCATAAGTACTGGCCTCAGATCCCATTCTTGACATTCCCTATTGAAGGCGCTAAGCCATCTCCCCAGGCACCGCTCGACTAACACCATCGCACCTCATGGCATGAGAGAAGGGAGCCCCGCATGACTGAGCGACGACTGTTTTATGCGACAAACCGTAATCATCTCGGCAACGATCGTTGGCACCCGGATGGGTATGGGAAAAAATTCAGCGACGATGGGGTTGAAAATCTCCGGTTTGGCCGATTGACCGTCGAAGTGGATGACTCCAAGCTGGCCAAGCATCTCGAGGCAGACCGGGGATCCATGGGCCAAGGCGACGGGGAGGGACTGATCAAGTACCTCGCCAAATGTGCGGACTCCGCCGACATTGTGGCCTATCGCGAAAAGATCAATCGGTCCATCGCCGAAGACCAACAGGAGAACATCAAGCTGGGATCGCAAGGGGCGTTCTCCGATCTGCAAACGATCATGCGCAAGAACACGGATGTCCTGCTATATATCCATGGCTTCAACGTCTCCTGGGCCGACGCCGTCGGCTCGGCCCTGTCGCTTCAAGAGATGCTGAACCACTGTCCCGATGCAGATACCGACCAGCGTGTACAAGTTGTACTCTTTACCTGGCCCTCCGATGGCATGGCACTCCCGTTCGTGTCCTACAAATCAGATCGTTCGGAAGCGGCAGGCTCAGGGAACGCCGTCGGCCGTGCCATTCTCAAAGTCCGAGACTTTCTCGCAAGCCTGCGCCGTGCAGATGAAACCCTCTGCAAGCAGGACCTGCATATCCTCTGCCATTCGATGGGGAATTACTTGCTGCAGAACGCGCTCGAGCGGTGCGACGCCTTCACACCGGGCAACGCCTTGCCGCGTCTGTTCGAGCACATTTTCCTCTGCGCACCGGATGTCGACGACACGGCATTAGAGACGGGACAACCGTTGGAGCGGCTGCATGAATTAGCCAGAAGTGTCAGCGTCTACCATAATCGGGGTGATGTCGCGCTCGTCGTATCGGATTTCACGAAAGGCAATCCCGATCGTCTTGGATCGAATGGACCGGCGAAGCCGGCCGTGGTGCACAACAAAGTGCACCAAGTCGATTGCACACCGATCGTCAAGGGCCTGGTCGAACACAGTTATTATCTCGTCGGCCACGTCAACGCCGACATTCGCATGAGCATTGACGGCATCCAGCATGACGACCCACGACGGCGACGCAATCGAGTCGGCCTCATGGGGAATCAATGGGAAATGCGCTCGACTTAAGTCGCCGAAACGCGCCTCGTCGTACTGGCAGGTCAGTCAGATTGCGAGAGCACGCATCCCCGAACCGGAGGTCTGGGCATGGGCCGAAGCGCGGCATTTCGCTCATTCGCACGCCTGATGTCCATCGCCCACCTCGCCGAACACCAAGGCTGTTCGGCGACGGACGCGCGTGAAGCGCTGCGAGACAAGACTTCGGCTCAGACTTCACCTACGATCTCACGCCGACAATTTTTGCTCTCGGCTGGAGCCACTGGAGCGGCTCTTGCCTTCACCCCTCTCACGAATCTTCCACTCTGCATCGCCGGTGCCACGCCGCTCCCCTCCTCCCTGTCAGTTGGTATCGTCGGGGCCGGACTTGCTGGATTAACCTGTGCCGACAGGTTGAAAATCCGCGGCGTTCGAGCCTCTCTGTATGACGCAGGAGGTCGTGCGGGTGGACGCTGTTGGTCGTTACGCGGCTTTTTCCCCGGCCAGGTCGCAGAACGAGGCGGCGAGCTGATCGATACATCGCATAAGACCATGTTGGGCTACGCCAAACGGTTTGGCCTGGTACTGGAAGATGTGAATAAGGAGGCGGGAGACGTCTTTTACTACTTTTCCGGACAACGGTATTCGGAGGCCACGATCGTCGCTGAATTTCGTGAGTTTGTCTCGGTCATGCGGACTGATCTGCACCGGCTCTCGCGCGAAGTCACAGCCTTCAGCCACACGACGGATGATGCGGCCCTCGACCAAACCAGTCTGCTCGCGTATCTGGAAGGACACAATGGGGCCGGCATTGCAGCCGGTCCAGTTACCAAAGCTGCCATCATCGCCGCCTATGAAGCGGAATACGGGCTTGCGGCAGCCGAACAAAGCTGCCTCAATTTTCTTCTCTTCATACATCCCGACCGTCGTTCCACCTTCACGCCTTTTGGGATATTCAGCGACGAGCGATATCATCTCGTCGACGGCAACGACCGGATCATTGAAGGGTTGACTCGAGAACTGCCTGGCCAGATCATTGTGGGCAGCACACTGCTCCGCGTTCGACGCCTGAGCGACGGACGCATCGAGTTGACCTTCCAGCAAGGAACCCGCACGGTCACGTTTGCGCATGACGTAGTTGTGTTGGCGATCCCCTTTTCGACATTGCGCTTCGTTGAGCTCGACGCCGGCCTCGCGCTGCCGCCTGCCCAACGCCAGGCGATCCTCACCTTGGGGTACGGCACCAACGCCAAACTGAA
>CABVRS010000127.1 GCA_902500745.1 uncultured Nitrospira sp. | reverse complement strand
ACTTGATAGCCTGGTAGCGCGGTGTACCCCCGCTCAATCCTCATCCTCACCTAATAGGCGCCACAGAACACTTAGCCACAATCCATTGGATCAAAAACTACAACCGTCGCGTGTTGAACGCTAGCCCCTTCAGTACGCTTCTATCCTCACCTAATCTTGCTCCTTTCGTAAAGAAACCCGATAATGCCACATGGAGCCGCGTATCGTCTTCTCTGGCCACATCATCGGACTCTTGAAAGAATACATGCAGGACCTTGTCGATCAGGCTTCTCAAGAGGCACGCTCACAAGCGCAGTTTGGGTTCTCTATACCACCATACCGTCCCGACCAGGCCATTTCAGATCTTCTGGCCCTCTTGGATGATCGCATTGAGTCCGAAGGAATCCAAGTTGGAATATCGGAAGGGTTTCTCCACGACATGTGGAGTCTTTGTAATGAGGCGCTCACGCATGTATCAGACAGAGTCTGGCTGGAGGAAAACCTCGATAATCAAGATATCGGTAAAGCACGAACACGGGAGCTGACCTATCGGGTTCTGATCGAATTCATCGAGGCTCGCTCCCGGGAAGGTCGGTAGTGTATGTACGCGACTCATTCATGGTCTTTTCACGCATCAGTCGCTAAGGAGAGGCAGGAATGGCTCCGAAAAGATTTTGGTTGATGAAGTCAGAACCCTCAACATTCTCGATTCACGACTTGCGAGAATCACCCAAGCAAACCACCTCTTGGGATGGAGTGCGAAACTACCAGGCTCGCAATTTTATGCGAGCGATGGCGGTCGGTGATCACGTCCTCTTCTATCACAGCAACGCCGACCCGCCGGCGATCGTCGGCATCGCAAAGATCGTGAAGACCGCCTACCCCGATTCCACACAATTCGACAAGACGGACAAGCACTACGACCCGGACAGCATCCCATCGCAGCCGAGATGGGACATGGTCGACATCAAATATGTGAAAATGTTTCGAAGGCCCTTGGCGCTGGATGAACTCCGGAAGGACACCAAACTGAAGGGGATGGTCTTGCTACAAAAAGGCTCTCGGCTTTCCGTTCAGCCCGTCACTCCGCTGGAGTGGGAACACATCATCACCTTGGCAGAAGAATGAGTGCTGCCCGTGTTACGCGCTCGCCTTGCCGTCGTCCATGTAGCGATGCTGCCAGTCCAACCACGCATGGCCAAGCTCATGTGCCAGGATATATCGGCGGCGGGTCACGGGAAGTCGCTTCCGTACATAAATAGTCTTGGTATCGTCATCCCAAATACCATCGGCATTCGCATCCCGCTTATCCATTTCCGTATCGGAAAGCTGTCGGACTGAAATTCTGTACCCAAACGGGAGGACAACTCTATTGGGAATACGCAACATCTTCTTTCGTTCTCTGAGCATCGTCGACATCAATCACCCCATCTCACCTCACAGTGGAATTAGCCTATCACAACCAGATAGCCAGAGTGTCGTCATTTTTTTGCCTTTCTTATCAGTACCTTACAAGCCATGACGGACATTTTCGTCTAAATCTTATCTGGTCCCTTCGACCACTCTTACCCGTTTCACCAGCGGAGGAATTTGTGTATGATCGTCTCATGGATACGGTCAGTGGTGAACAATTCCCCACTTCATACCCGAACTACGTCCGCCTGGCAGGCGTAAAGGTCAGAGGTCGTGGAGAGGTGAAAAAACTCGGTGCAACGGGCCTGCCGTTGCGCACAGGAGACCCTGTCTTGATCGAAGTGGAAGGAGAGCTCACGTACGGCATCGTCTACACTGAACCCTACTCAACACCGTTTTTACCCCCTATGCGAGCCATGAAATCCATCGTGCGGTTGCCCGATACGGACGAAAAGGCATTAATCGACAGACTGGAACAGCTATCCCAGGATGCAGCCGCATATTGCCGTACCAAAGCCGCGGAACTCGGCCTCCAACTCAAGCTGGTCGAAGTCTATGGGGCCATGAGTTGCCGGCAGCTCACCTTTGTCTATACCGCTGACGATCGGATCGATTTCCGAGATCTAGTTCGAGACCTGGCACGTCGGTTTGGCGGTCGCATCGAAATGCGTCAAGTCGGGGTACGGGAAGAAGCCAGGCGGCTGGGTGGGATCGATACGTGCGGCCTCGTGCTGTGTTGCGCAAGCTTTCTGACCGATGTAAAGCCCATCACGGCGAAACAAGCCAAAAAAATGGATCTGGCGATTGATGACCCCCGCTTGCTGGGAGTCTGCGGTCGGCTGAAATGCTGTTTAATGTTTGAAATGATGGACTCGCAGGGGAAAATCGCACCTCAGGCCCAACACCTCATCACGCCGACCAGGCCCGATTCACCTTCCTCACCGACACGGGAATCGTAGTTGCCAGTCTAGAATCTGTCTCAAAATGCGGACCTCGAAAAATCCGAATCCTTTTCCCGTCATCTCTCTCTAATACCCCGTCGAATGTAGGGGTGTTCCTCGACCTGGATGGGCTGGGCGAGTGCGCCTCAAACCTAGGGGGGTTGTAGGAATGAGAAAAGAATTGTTAGCCATTGTGGCGATGGCGGCTGTCGGGTGTAGCGGAGTAGCCACCCAACAGGCCGTGAGTGGGGAACCCACAAGCCCCGCAGTCGGATACGAGATTCATGTACAGGCGCCTCACATGATGGCGGACGGGACCCCGGGCGGCCCCTTCCATCATTACTGTAAGGGCATTTCGGACAAGATTCTTCAATGTCTCCTGTTCGAATCGACCGATCCAAAGGCCCCGTTGGTCGGCGTCGAATATTTTGTCGCCAAGGACCTGACGCGGAAGCTCCCCGCCATTCAGTGGCACCGGCATTTCCACGATCATAAAGTAGAGATTGCGACCGGACGTGTCCAAATTCTTGATATGCCAGCCGACCAGGCCGCCAAGGTGGCGGACGTTGCTGCAGGGACAGATGGAGTGATCTATCATTTGTGGCAGCATGGGCAGGAATTCCCTGATGGAACTGTCAGTTTCCCCCAATCCCTTGGACACAAGTTCACAGGATATTCTGACAAGTAAACTACGATGAGAACGCTGGCCCGGTCCTCCCACGAGAAATCGGGGAGGACCATGGGACCGGTCCCTGTGAGCTAAAGAGGGCGACATGCGCCGACCCATTCTGTACCGGTTTCTGACCTTGACCCTGTTCACAGCCACAACGCTCGCGCCATGGAGCGTCCCCGTCTTCGCGATCGATGAAGCAATCCTCAAGCCACGAGTGCCAGTTGATCAACTCCAGGACGTGAGAACGTGGAAGAATCCCCTCCCTCCAACAGAAGACACGATTGAAAAGGGAAAGAAGCTGTTTCAAGGCAAAGCATTCTGTGTGACCTGCCACGGAAGAGACGGCAAAGGACTGGGAGGCGATATCGAGCCAGGCACGCTCAAAGGTCCCCTACCAAGAAACTTCACCGATCAGGAATGGCAGGCGGCTCGAACGGACGGTGAACTCTTTTGGATTTTGAAGAACGGGAGTAAGGGCACCGCCATGGCGCCGTTCATTCCCCTCATTCTTACCGAAGAAGAAGCTTGGCAGGTCCTTCGTTACGTGCGGTCATTCGGACAGACCCAGAACACCCCCCAAGCAAGCGAACAGCCGTAACAGGTACGACGACTTGCTCTCGTGTCACACGCATGCCCTTACAAACCCGTCGGTCCCGAGTGCTCTTGATCCTGTAAGAGTGACTGGACGGTCTCTCCCGTCAACTCCTTCTGCACCGCCTTGTCTCGTCGACGCAGGAGAGCGGAGACCGGATCACTGGAATCGAGGTGGGGCGTCACCCATGGTGGGGTCCCGTTGCGAACGCTATCCAGCACTTCTTTCACGAAGATCAGCTCCGGTGACTTGATAAGGCTCACCCCCTCTGGTTCCTGGAGACGACCCACAAACCCGTTTTCGATAAGACGTTCAACTTCCTCCTCCACCAGAGATAAGGGCATATTCAGTTCACTCGACAGCTCCGGCAATCTCAACGGTCGATCCCCCTTCAGATAATGATGTCCTAGGACGCGTAAGACTTTCAGCGCCAACTGCTCACGAAATACAAAGGTGCCTTGTTCCCACAGCAAGCGAGACAAATATGCCGTCGGATATTGGTAGAAGAAGGAGAACTGTGCACCGATAAGCACGATCATCCAGCCTGCATATAGCCAGAGGAGGAACAGCACCAACACCGCGAAACTGGAATAGATCGCACTGTAACTAGCGGAGGCCGCCACAAATTTGGCAAACGCTTCGCCGGCAACGATCCACAGGATGGCCGCCGAGACACCCCCAATCGCTGCTGATCGGATGTGGACATGGGTATTGGGGATCATCTTGTACAAGAACGTAAATACGCCACATAGCATCACGAAGGGAATCAGATCACCGCTCAAGACGAGCAGCGTGCCGAACGGCTCCATATCCAAGAGTCGTTGAACCAGCGTATGACTTTGAAGCGACGCGAGCAGACCAAACGCGCTCACGACGAGAACCGGCCCCACGAGGACCGCACTCAAATAGTCGGCAAACTTCCGCTCCCAGGTGCGTCCCTGCTTGACCTGCCAGATCGCATTCAAGGCCTGCTCAATCTTGTCGATCAGGGAATACGTCGTATAGAACAATCCGGCGATGCCGGCGACTCCCAGCACTCCGATCTTGATATTGTCCACGAAGCCGATAATGGTCGTGGTGATTTCCCGACTCTTGGGGCCGAGCGGCTCGAGCGTCTGAGCCAAGAAGGGTTCGATCACATGGTGGACATCAAACGCCTTCAAGACCGAGAACATCACGGCCAGAAACGGCACGAGAGAAAGCAGCGTGGTAAAAACCAGCCCGGCTGCCCTGGCATCGAGCAAGCGATGGCGGAACTCCATACCGACCGCGGTGGCCAGTCGGAGCGTCTGAGTGCCCAAGCGTTGGAACCATGACATGGTCGCCAGATCTCTCGTCCAGAGGTCCTGCTTCGCAAACTGGGAGATGCCCGTAGTGCGCCTCATAAGCCCTGCTCTCCCTAGCAGGTGATCCTAAACTCTATACCTACCGTTACACATCCGATGGGACGCTTTAAAAATATCGTCACTTCACCCTGAATACATCTTCAACAGGCGTGTGCACACTTTACCCCGAACAGCACCCGTTTGTTAATGGACAGGTCATTCATCATGAATCCTGCATCATGAACGCACTCTGAATATCTCACAGACAAAGAGAGTGCTATGGAAATGCACTCTGTGGTACCGTCTGGGCTCTCATGCCGGACTCGGTACCCCCCTTCACGCTTGTCGATGTCCCGGGTGGCATGCCACTCCTCGGCCACCTCCGCACATTCAAGCAACGCCCGTTGGAATCCCTGTCATCATGGTGGCGCCAGTATGGCGATGCGCTCCGCTTTCGACTCGGCCCGAAGACGCTCTATCTGTTCAGTCACCCCGATCTTGCCGAAGACATCCTCGTCAAACAATCCGACCGCTTTGTGAAGGTCTATGACCCTGAGCGGCCAACCGGCCTCGCACTCGTTCTAGGCAATGGATTGGTGACGAGTTCAGGCGAGGTGTGGAAGCGTCATCGCCGCATCATCCAGCCGATTTTTCACCGCTCGCGCATCGCCACGATGGCCGATTGCATGGCCCAGGTCGGCGAACAGCGGATTGCCGCATGGAAGGGCCATACGGGACGGACGATCGACATCGCATCGGAGATGATGCAGCTTGCCCTTGAAGTGATCTCGCAAACCATGTTCAGCACCAGCATGACCCAGCACATTGATCGAATCAGCCATGCGCTACAAGTAAGCATCAAGTACGCCTTTGATTCATTCAGTAATCCACTGTTTCTTCCGCGATGGGTGCCCACCTCGCGTAACCGGGAATTTCATTCGGTGACGCAGTTTATGGACGGACTGATCTATGGGTTGCTGGCCGAACGGCGCCACAGCGGT
>CABVRS010000126.1 GCA_902500745.1 uncultured Nitrospira sp. | reverse complement strand
GACGTATCTGGCGGAAGCCAAACAGGGCAGTGTCAACCTGTTCATCTGAACCATCGACTGAAGTGAGGGAACGTTGATGATGCACGCTGATGTCAAACTCGATACCTTGGGATATTTCTGCCCGATGCCCATCATTCTGACGTCCAAAAAAATAAAGGAGCTGGCGCTAGGACAAGTATTGGAAGTCGTTTCCGACGATGAAGGCATTAAGAAGGACATGCCTGCGTGGTGCGAAACCACGGGTCATCAAATGATGGGGATGGAAGAAGAACAGGCCAAGTCAGGCCGGATCTACAAAGCGTTCGTGAAAAAGACAAAATAGTCGGACTTTCAAGAACCAAACAAGGCACGAAGCCGGACGGACCGTACGCAGTCCTCCGGCTTTTTCGTTTGGACTGAGACGGCGACATGGATCAAATCGTCGAATGTGTCCCCAACTTCAGTGAAGGTCGGAATCAAACGACGATGCAGGCGCTGATTGAGGCTGTCACGTCAACAGCAAACGTGGCGCTATTGGACCATTCGATGGACCCGGATCATCATCGGGCGGTGTTGACGCTCTGCGGAACGCCTGGGGCCATCGTTGAGGCCGCGTTTCGTGCCGTTCAGGTCGCGACGGATCTCATTGATCTGCGCACACATGTCGGCGTACATCCCCGTGTGGGAGCAACCGACGTGGTACCGTTTATCCCGATCACAGGCACAACCATGCAGGACTGCGTCCAGCTCGCGACACAACTGGGAGAAAGAGTCGGGCGTGAGCTCGAGATCCCGGTCTTTTTGTACGAGCGTGCGGCAGCCCATGCAGACCATGTTCGGCTGGAAACGATCAGACGAGGCGGGCTTGAAGGTTTAGCCCATCGCATCGCTTCCGACCCAAATTGGACCCCGGATTTCGGCCCACCTCGGCTCCATCCGAGCGCAGGAGCGATCGTAATCGGTGTGCGCCCTCCCCTGATCGCCTATAATGTGAACCTCCGCTGTACGGACGTTGATGTTGCTCGCTCCATCGCTCAGGCTATCCGACATTCAAACGGAGGGTTGCCTCATCTAAAGGCAATCGGCGTGGAGCTACGCAGCCGCGGCATGATACAGGTTGCCATGAATGTGACCGATTATCAGGTCACCTCGATCCACACCGCATTTCAGTCCGTCATGACCGAAGCCGTAAAGCGTGGGGTAGAGGTAGCCGGAAGTGAACTGATCGGCTTAGTACCACACGCGGCACTGGACCACGCAGCCGCCGCTTCACTGAAGCTGGACCGACTCGATTCCAGTCAAATACTGGAAACACGAATCGCTGAAACGATGCTAAGAAAAGACGAGCCCGAACCTACCTTGTCGGCCTTTCTCGCTGCAGTGGCGGAAGCCAAACCAACGCCAGCCGGCGGTAGCGTCGCGGCGCTCGTCGGCGCATTGGCGGCATCATTGGGGGTGATGGGTGCCCGCCTGAGCCAGCAATCGGACAGCACCATCCGCCTCCTCGAGTTGAGCGGGCAACTCCATCGGCTCATCCAGGAAGATAGCGACGCTTACAATACGCTACGTGATGCCTACAATATCCCCAAGACTCACCCTGACCGGCCTCGCATAGTTTCCGTGGCGCTCCAACGAGCCACGGAGGTGCCCTTGGAAATCGCTGAGGCAGCCTGCGAAGTTGGAAGGTATTTTGATGCCTTGCGTGAGAAGGTAAAGCCGGCAGTCCGCTCAGATCTCACAGTAGGGTTCACCATGGCTATTGCGGCCGCTCAGTCCGGTCTCTCTACAGCCAATACAAATATTAATTATCATATAAATCATGACCTTACACATCTTTTCCAAGCGAGAATAGCAAAAGCCACCGCGAATCTTGATGAACTAAGGGCGTTATGCTAGACTCCGACGCCGAATTCGTGAAAACCATAAGCAGCAGGCCAACTTGGCCTGAGAAAGTCGAAAGCCAACCGAATGGAAATCAAGGTTTTTAACAACAATGTTGAAAAAGCCCTCAAGGTCGCTAAAAAGAAATTAGCGGGGGAGGGTCTGTTTAGGGAGCTCAAGCGCCGCCGTTTCTATGAGAAACCCAGCGTCAGGAAGAAAGCCAAGCAACGCGAAGCGCAGAGACGTCGACAAAAGTGGCTCTCCAAGCGGAGACCTGAATAGACATATCCGTACAACGTTTGTAATTCTCCTGGATCCCATCCTCTCCATCGATTTCTTGCAAGCCTGATGCGCCGGGATCACATCCACGCGGCTGTCCAACTGGTCAGGCAAGAGGTGGGCCGGTGGCAAGAACCGGTCCTTGGAGTTGTTGCCAAGCAGTCCAACCGAGACCCGTTTCTGATCCTCATATCCTGTCTCCTCAGCCTTCGCACCAAAGACAAGACCACCAGGGAAGCCAGCGATCGGCTGTTTGCCATGGCACGCGCCCCTGTGTCCATGCTGAAACTACCCTTGAAAAAGATCGAACGGGCGATTTACCCAGTTGGATTCTACCGAACGAAGGCCAAAGCCATTCATCAGATTTGCCGCCGGTTGATCGATACGTACGGAGGAACGGTACCGGATTCCATTGATGAACTCGTGACCCTCCCAGGGGTTGGAAGAAAGACCGCCAATCTGGTTGTGACCGTCGGCTTTCAGAAGCCGGGCATCTGTGTCGATGTGCATGTCCATCGCATCAGTAACCGGTGGGGCTATATCAACACCAAGACGCCGGAAGAGTCGGAACAGGCTCTCAGGCGCAAGCTACCCAAGCAATACTGGATCACCTATAACGATCTCCTCGTCCCCTATGGGCAAAATCTTTGCCTCCCGGTTTCACCGTTGTGCAGTACCTGCAAATTGGCGCACCTGTGCAATCGAGTGGGCGTGACGAAGTCGCGTTAGGAGTATGCAGTGAGGTGTGAGGAGATGGGCAGGATGAGTGTTCAGAGTTCCACTTACCCCTAACCCTTCACCGTTTACCGGCTAGATAAACAGCTTGGTTTCCGCCTCAGCAGTCAGCGAAAGGATGGCCGGCAAGCCTAGGACCTCATCGACATTCTTTTCGACCGCACCTGCATCCACGCCCATATATTCCAATCCGGCGCTGCAGGCGATGAGCCGAAGCTTCCCGACATGCTTGGCGTCCTGAAACATTTCTGAGATCTTCGGCACCTTCTTCTCTTTGAGCAGCCGAGCGACCTCTCCGGCCGATTCGGCATATTCTGGGGGAAAATCAATCTGATCGATCTTGCCTTCGGCGAGTTTTTTGATCGTCCAGAATAGCAAGACGACGATTACGTCTTTACCCATGGCCGCGGCCGTCATACCGAGCGTCGCGACTTGGTGGAGCTTATCGTATGTCGCGTTATGAGCAAAGATGACAAACTTCGGTGTTATCGGCATATCTACTTCTTCTGCGCGCGGGCTTTCACGCTGTTCACGTAGTCGGCAATGGCCGCGTCGACTTCCGCGGCAGTCATCGGACGATCATGGGTCTCACTTTCATCGACAAGATACCGATCCTGCTCCTTCTCCTGCCTGATGACGACCGCGTTCTCAGGAGTCACATCGATGAGCATGAACCATTCTTTCGCCCCTTGTGAGATGACGGCCTGTTTCCCTGCTCCTTTTTTCGTCACCTCGATCTGAAGATCGTTCCCGACATCAGCGATGGGCTCTGCCGCCCCCGCACATGAGCCACACCAGATCATCGAGGACATCGCAAGAAGAAGCACGACCACCACGAAACAAGACTGGTGAAGACTCATGTCGCGGCTCCATGCCTGCCAATTATAACGACCGGGCTCATCGGCGTAAACACGAGACTTTGCCAAGCCTCGCCTTGAGGGGCGCGAAAACCCATGCTAGGATGCCGTCCAATGGATTGGCTTCTTTCGTCGGTTCAGCAGTATGTTTCAACCGAAACCCTCGTAACCCTGACGGCGCTCTCGGTTGTGTTTTTTATTGGATCGTTGATCGCGATCCCATTCATCCTTGTCCGGCTTCCGACGGATTTCTTCGACACGCGTGTCCCTCGTCGTTGGATGGAAGATCATCACCCGGTGCTTCGGCTATTGGGCCACGTTGCGAAAAACGTGGTCGGAGCCATTTTTCTGTTCGCCGGTTTCTTGATGCTGTTCTTGCCTGGCCAGGGCATTCTCACGATGTTGATCGGGATAACCATGCTGGATTTCCCAGGGAAGCGAACGTTGGAAGCGAGAATGATCGGCCAACCGGCTGTTCTGAATACCATCAACAATATGCGCCAGAAGTTCGGGAAGCCGCCGCTCACGATTGCGCCCCAACCGTGAACGCGCACCCCACTCATTCTTCCCGATCGGCCGTCGAACGTGTTGAACAGCCGACTTCTGATGACTCATTCGACCGAACGTTAGGCTCCATTGATGTCTGATTCAACGGATGCGAGGAAGATACTCTACCTGATCGACGGTAGCGCCTACATCTATCGCGCCTTTTTTGCCCTGCCGGCGTTGAACAATTCAAAAGGTCTCCAGACCAACGCGGTCTACGGATTCATGACCACCCTGCTGAAAATCATCCGCGAGCACACACCGGACGGTCTTGCGGTCGCCTTCGATGAGAAAGGGCCCACGCTCCGGCACGAGGAGTTCAAAGCATACAAAGCACAGCGGCCACCGATGCCGGACGGCATGAAAGCACAGATCCCATACATTCATCGAGTCGTGGAGGCGCTGAACATTCCCGCCGTCAAGCAGGTCGGATATGAAGCGGACGATCTGATCGGTACGTTGGCCCGGCAGGCAGAACATGCCGGCTACGATGTCGTGATCGTCACAGGCGACAAGGACATGCTGCAGTTGCTAACCCCACACGTGCGCATCTACGACCCGGTCAAGGATAAGTGGTCCGGTGAGGCAGAATGCGTGGCGAAGTTCGGCGTCGAGCCGGGACGGGTGGTCGAGGTCATGGGACTCATGGGAGATGCCAGCGACAACATTCCCGGGGTCAAAGGCATCGGCGAGAAAACCGCAATGAAGCTCATTGCGCAGTTCGGGACGATCGAAGAATTACTGCGCCGCCTCGACGAGGTCACCCCCGCCCGCATCAAGGCTCTTCTCACCGAACAGGCGGAGAACGCACGCCTCAGCCGGAAACTGGCGACCATCGATACCCAGAGTCCAGTTGAGTTTCACCCCGACTCGTATCGAATCAAGCCGCCGCACGACGAGCAATTGACCGACCTACTCCGCGAGTTGGAATTCACCTCCCTCCTTAAGAGCCTTCAGTCATCGCCGAAACAGCAAGAACTAAAAACTCAAGACATCGCCGCCATCGAAAACGAAGCAGCGGCACAACGGTTCGTCGACGGATTGCCGAAGAACACGCCCCTCGGCCTACACTGTTTATTAGCCGGCCAACCAGGCGTCCATACCGACGTGCTTGGCATGGCCCTCTCCACCGGTGAGCACACCGCGTTCATTCCGATCGACGTGCACACATTCATGCGGCCGATCATGCCTCTTCTGCACGACCCGCACAGGACAAAAGTTGTGCACGACCTCAAGGCCACCCTGCTGGCTTTTCATCGAATCGGCGTCACCTTGGCCCCGCCTTACGTGGACACAATGATAGCCGACTATTTACTGAATCCAAACCGCCGAGACCATGGCCTGGAAACGGTTGCGTTGGAACGGCTCGGCAAACGCCTGGGATCAGAAACGCATGCGAAGGCACAACCCCAGTCGCTCTTTGAAATCGACACGGGTTCGCGAGAAGCCGCAGCGGAAGCCGCCACCACCCTGGCCAAGCTCGAGCCGCTCCTGAGAGACCGGTTGGTTGAGCAAGGAAGCTCAAAACTGTTTACCGATGTTGAGATGCCGCTCGTCCCTATCCTCGCCGAGATCGAGCGAAATGGGTTCCTGCTGGATGTCGAAGGGCTCCATGAGTTGAGTAAGGAACTCGAACAGGAACTCGACCGCATGCTGGAAAGCATTACTCGTTCAGCCGGTGAATCGTTCAAT
>CABVRS010000125.1 GCA_902500745.1 uncultured Nitrospira sp. | reverse complement strand
TTCACCGTCTATCCGGTGACCAAGGAGACTAAACCGCAGCAAGAGCAACAGGTCTTGGCCCTGTTGAAAGAGCATCACGTGGAACTTGTCGTGATGGCTCGCTATATGCAGATCCTCTCGGCCGGCTTTCTGGGTCACGTCGGCTGTCCGGTCATCAACATTCACCACTCCTTCCTCCCGGCCTTTATCGGTGCTAATCCCTATCGCCAGGCCTATGAACGGGGCGTGAAGATCATTGGCGCGACGGCACACTACGCAACCCAAGATCTCGACGAGGGGCCGATTATCGAGCAAGATGTCATCCGCGTAGGGCATCGAGACACGGTGGAAGATCTTGTGCGGAAAGGACGGGACCTTGAGGAGATCGTGCTGGCAAGGGCTGTTCGCCGCCACATCGAGCGACGCGTCTTAGTCTACGGGAAAAAGACCGTGGTGTTCGATTGAGCGTGTTCTCCGCCATGGACGACCGAGAGCAACTTGTCGCGTCCCACTCAGGAATACAAGCGTGACCAACCAGCAATACCCGTTCGTTACGCTGGCGGATGAAGGAGCGGGAGCACCACGGTGAAGACGGAGCCCTGACCGAGATCGCTTTGGACCTCGACACGGCCTTTGTGCAGATCCGCAATCCAGGCACAGATCGCGAGCCCGAGACCCGTACCCTTCTTCGTGTGGGCTCGAGCGACATCAGTTCGGAAGAACCGATGAAAAATCTTCTTATGATCGACCGAGGCAATGCCGATGCCATGGTCTGCGATGGAGAGTCGCGCTTCCTGCTTGTCTTTCACGAGCGAGATCTCAACTTTCCCGCCGGGATGTGAATACTTTATTGCGTTCTCAACAAGATTGAGCAGCAGCTCGCGCAACCGCAAATCGTCGCCTTGCACGACCACCGGCATGACGGTTCCAAGGACCACTTCGATATCTCGGTCATGCCCGAGCAACCGAGCCTGGCGATGGACGTCTTCGACCAGCGCCTCCAGAGCAACCGGTAGGGCCTCCATTTTCACTTCACCCATGTCGGCACGAGAGAGAAACAGCAGCTCATCGACGATGCGGGTCATCCGATCGATCTCTTCTAAATTGCTTTCCAGCACCGACTTGTAATCTTCCATGGGACGCGGTCGACGCAGAATCAAATCAGTTTCGCCCTTCATCACGGTCAGGGGCGTCCTCAGCTCATGTGACGCATCGCTAGTAAATTGGCGGATCTGGCGAAACGACACGTCCAGGCGGTCGATCATGTTGTTGAAGATCGCCGCGAGTCGACCGATCTCGTCCTGAGCGGCCGGCATACTCAGGCGCTGGCTCAGATCTCCTGCTGCAATGCGCTGTGCCGCAAGGGTGATCGCATCAACAGGCCGCAATGCCCGGCCGGCCAAGAACCACCCCCCCGCAAGAGAGACGGCCATGGCTATCGGTATGGCGACAATCAGCAGAATCATAAAACGATGCAGTGTCTCCCCGACAGATTCCATCGACGTCCCAACCTGCACGATGTACAACAGATTGGATCGATACATGATCGGCATCGAAATGACACGCAGCGGAGGCTCATTGGGGTAGCGGGCTGACTCAAAAATACTCTGTCCCGCGAATGCGGCCTCAAGCGCGGTGCGGCTCAGTGGAACCTCATGATGTTTGATGTTCGGAGAGCTGATGGTAATCGTGCCGGACGGGCTAAAGATTTGGAAGAACTTGTCGATTCGTGCCAGCTCGGGAAAGTGGGAAAGCAATTCCTTGTCATTCAGGAGAGGAAGGAACCCTCCCTCTTCAAGAGAGCGCACCGCGATGGTGGCGGTATCCTCCAGAGATTCATCGACGGCGTCGCGAAGATTCCGCGCGGTCATCGCATACAGAACGACGGAGAACACGATCAAGACCAGGGCAAGGGCACTCCCATACCAGAGAGTCAGCCGGACACGTAGCGGCATAGATCAGCTCCTGCTCGATGAAGACAACACGGAATCGTTACGACGCGTTGCCGTCGGTGTGGTCCGTTCGGTGCCGGGGAGTCAGTCTCACAAAGACCTCGGCTCCATGTTAGTCGATCTTCAGCATATATCCGCTTCCACGGATGGTATGGATCAATTTCTTAGACCGTCCCCGGTCGATCTTGTTGCGGAGATAGTTGACATAGACGTCGATGACGTTTGTAAACGTATCGAAGTCTTGGTTCCAGACGTGCTCGGAGATCATGGGTCTGGTCAACACGCGTCCGGTATGACGCATCAAATATTCCAGCAAGGCATACTCTTTAAGCGTGAGCTCGATGCGTTGCCCTCCTCGTGTCACATCCCGTGTGGCTGGATTGAGCACCAAGTCGTCGATCTGCAAAATGCCCGGGCTTTCCGTCGCGCCACGCCGCAACAGCGCTCGGACACGGGCCAAGAGCTCATCGATTGCAAACGGTTTTGTGAGGTAATCATCGGCCCCGGCATCCAGTCCTTTGACGCGCTGATCGATCTGAGATTGCGCGGAGAGGATCAACACCGGTGTTTGGATTCGCTCACGACGGAGATTCTTCAACACATCTAACCCCGACATGGTCGGCAACATCACATCCACGACCAGCAGGTCATAGTTGGTTGCGAGGGCCATTTCTAACCCTTTAGCACCATCTTCACTGAGATCCACCGCATAGCTTTCTTCCTCGAGTGCCCGTTTAATGAAACAGCCCACTTTGGTTTCGTCTTCGATGACAAGGACCCGCATATCTACGTGCTCCGACAAAGGTTGATAAGCTCGGTGATTATACCAAACAGATCGGCGTGAATCTTGGGGCAGCTGCAGATGGTACGACAGAGCGATACCACGCATGGAGGCAGGAGCGTTCCTTCGTCGAACGCGCGATTAGGTCGAATCACCGGGGAAGGTTTGCTCCAACGACGTAATCATCGGCTTCCCATCACGAATGTTGACGACAAACGTTTCCTCGCCTTCCGTTTTGAGCTCTCGATTGGCTTGTAAAAGTGTCTCCGTTGACTTACAGGACACTTTCGCACTTCGTTCGTCAGCGGCTAACGAGACCGAGGTCGTTGTGCGTGTGAAGTCATTGGCGCTGGGGAAGGCGAAGGCCATGGCCAAGGTCTTTCGATATTCTTCCCGAGTCAACGGGGCCATTTGCTGATGAGAGCCTTGCTTCATATGAATGGTGATGGCGGCATCGGATGTCAGATGACGCACGACACCGTCGACATCCTTTCGGCGAATCGCCTCGTCGAGAGCATTGAGCAGCAGATCGATTCCTTCACGAGTCAACCGCACATCGGCGGTATCGGGTTTTGCCTGGGAACCAGTGGGACTCTCACTGGGCTGAGTGGTGGACAATTGAGGAGTCAAAAAACGAGTCGGTAAAACTTGGCTCTTGAAGGCCAGGTATCCGATGCCGACTACGGCACAGAACGTAAGAGTGATGACAATAGCCTTCCACGCCGAGGAGCCTGACGAGGGTTCCTGCTCCATCTTCCGATCGGGGCTCTGTTTCATCGCTACCATGTAGTCAACTCTCAGAACTCACGGTATGAACCAAACAATAGCCTGAATTCCATCAAAAGCAACCAAAAGAGCAAGCCTACGCATACGGTATGAGTGGCGAGGGTCGGGATGGTCTCGTCCTGAATGGCCTCCTCTGCGCGATCGGCACTACTGTCTCTATCATCCTCACGTTGCCCCCCAAAGGGGATTTCGGTCTCTTGGAAATGCCGTGATCCCATGGTACGCTGCGCGGTTGACAGGACCATGATTCCTACAGATTCTCTCCAAACCAACAGAAGGCAAACGACCCCATGACCATTCAGAATTGGCTACAACCGACCGACGACTTTCTCCCTCGACATCTCGGTCCTTCAAACGCTGATCTCCAAGAAATGCTGGCGACATTAGGCCTGCACTCTCTCGACACATTGACGGATGCCGCGGTTCCTCCTGACATTCGCTTCAACCAACCCCTTGGCATTCCTGAAGGAGAAGGCGAACAGGCCGTTCTCGCACAGCTGAAAGAGATCGCATCCCAAAATATGGTCTACCGGTCGCTGATCGGCATGGGCTACTACGACTGCGTCACGCCTGGCGTGATCCAGCGCAATATTTTAGAAAACCCGGCCTGGTACACACAATACACCCCCTACCAAGCCGAGATCTCACAGGGCCGCTTGGAGGCACTCGTCAATTTTCAGACCATGGTGGTTGACCTAACCGGACTGCCACTGGCGAATGCCTCGCTGCTGGATGAAGCCACTGCCGCAGCCGAAGCGATGGCGATGTGCTATGCGATCGCTCGCCACGCGGGTCAGGAACGAAATGAGTTTTTCGTGTCTCGCGACTGCCACCCTCAGACGTTGGCGGTGTTGCAGACCAGGGCGGAACCTCTGGGTATCACCATTCGAAGCGGCGTCCCGTCGCCGGATGATTGCCTGCGGCCGCACCTCTGCGGCATGTTATTGCAATACCCTGCGACCGACGGATATGTGGGCGACTTCAGCGCGTTGGTGACGCAAGCTCACGCTGCCGGCGTGCTGGTGGTGGTGGCGACCGATCTGCTTGCCCTGACGTTACTTCGCTCGCCGGGAGAATTCGGAGCCGATATTGCCGTCGGCTCGACGCAGCGATTGGGCGTGCCGATCGGCTTCGGCGGACCGCACGCGGCGTTTTTGGCGACCAAGGAAGAGTACAAGCGGCAGGTGCCGGGGCGACTTGTCGGGGTCTCAAGAGACGTGACGGGTAAGCCGGCCATCCGGCTGTCGCTTCAAACGCGGGAACAACACATTCGACGAGAGAAAGCGACGAGCAATATTTGTACGGCTCAGGTCCTGCTCGCTGTGATGGCCGGCATGTTTGCGGTCTACCATGGACCGGAGGGGCTTCGTCGTATTGCCGAGCGCATCCACGGCCTGACGCTGCTGCTGGCTGAAGGGCTCCGTCGGCTTGGATTCGACGTTCTCCCAAAGGTGTTCTTTGATACCATTCGAATTCCGGTTTCCAAGACCCAAGCGGATCAGATTTCGGCGCGGGCCAATGAGCAGCGCATCAATTTTCGGCACTACGAGGACGGCTCCATCGGGCTGTCGCTGGACGAGGCTAGTTCTCAAGAAGAAATTCATCGACTCCTACACATCTTTGTCGGCCATGACCAGTTGCCGTTCCGTCTCTCCGACCTCGCCTCGACCATACATGTGACCTACCCGTCTCCCTTGGCAAGGACAAGTCCATACCTGACGCACGAAGTGTTCCATCGCTATCACTCTGAACACGAGATGCTCCGCTATCTCCACCGATTGCAAGCCAAGGATTTGTCGCTCGTGCACTCCATGATTCCGTTGGGATCCTGCACGATGAAACTCAATGCCACCGCTGAGATGCTACCGGTGACATGGCCGGAATTCGCGTGTCTGCATCCGTTCGCGCCGATTGAGCAAACACAGGGCTATCGGACCCTGTTCCAACAACTCGAAACATGGTTGTCCGAGATCGCCGGGTTTGCGGCATTTTCGCTCCAACCGAATGCCGGATCTCAGGGTGAATATTCCGGCCTCATGGTGATTCGGGCATACCATCGGGCGAAGGGAGAAACCCATCGAGACGTCTGCCTGATCCCCGTTTCGGCCCACGGGACCAACCCCGCCAGCGCTGCCATGGTCGGAATGACCGTCGTCATCGTGGCCTGTGATCGACATGGAAACGTCGATGTCGCTGATCTGGAAGCCAAAGCTGCGCAATATCGAGACCGGCTGTCGGCCCTCATGCTGACCTACCCCTCCACCCACGGAGTATTTGAGGCAAGCGTACGGCGCATCTGCCAAATCGTTCATACTCACGGCGGACAAGTCTATATCGATGGGGCTAACATGAACGCCATGGTGGGCCTCTGCCGTCTGGGCGACATCGGGGCTGACGTCTGCCACCTCAACCTCCATAAGACGTTCTGTATCCCCCATGGAGGAGGAGGCCCGGGCGTAGGACCGATCGGGGTCGCACGACATCTCGTGCCCTTTCTGCCGGGACATCCCGTCATCAAGATCGGCGGACCTCAAGCCATCGGTCCGGTCTCGGCAGCTCCCTTTGGAAGTCCGAGCATCCTGCCGATTTCCTGGGTGTATATTGCCTTGATGGGTCGTGATGGATTGACGAAAGCCACACAAGTGGC
>CABVRS010000124.1 GCA_902500745.1 uncultured Nitrospira sp. | reverse complement strand
CCCATGGATGTGCTGCCCCAGTGGCTGAAGGCGATCGCCTGGGCGAATCCGGCCGCACATATCTTTGAAGGCATGCGGGCGGTCTTAACCTCCGGGGAGGCCCCATTGACGAGTCTCGTGTGGGCCGTCGGGCTCAATGGTGTGTTGTTGGTCGGCGTTGTCGTATGGTTTTACCGGACGATCGCATACTGCAAAGATCAAGGATTATTGGTGCGAGTAGGGGAGTAAGGTTGTAATCCTTACACCCCTGTGCTAGTCTAATCCAGACTCGTATCGCCGGGGGCCTCTGCGGTGCAGAGTGTCTATCAGAGGAGGCCCACAATGTCGATGTTGCCTTGTCCGGGAATTTTGTCGGAAGTCAGACCTAAGTCGCTGCAGCGATCGCGTCTTCGGCCCGCTCCTTCCCCGTTCCTCGTGCTCAAGACAATGTCATTATCTTAAAGGAGGAACCCCGATGGGTTCGAAGATTTATGTCGGTGGGTTGCCGTATTCGGCGACCGAGCAGCAATTGAGTGACTTATTCGCGGCCCATGGCGCAGTGGCCTCGGCGCGAATCATTACGGATAAATTCACCGGCCAATCCCGAGGATTCGGCTTCGTGGAAATGTCCTCGGATTCCGAAGCTCAAGCTGCGATTACGGCCCTCAACGGTTCGGAGATGGGTGGCCGGACTCTTACAGTCAATGAAGCACGGCCGCAGGAACCGCGCACGGGTGGTGGCGGTGGCGGTCGTGGTGGATTCGGTGGCGGCGGTGGGCGCAGCGGAGGTGGCGGCAAGCGCGACCGCTGGTAGTTGACCGGTTGCATGCGTAAAATGGAGGGGGGTGCCACTCGGGTGGCACCCCCTCTTTTTTGTGATCTGCATCGGGAGTCATCATGACTTCCGCCGCACGATGGTAGCCAAGTATGAGTCTTGAAGAATCAACCATAGAACCTGGCGACCTATCTTCCGTCTCTTTCCATCGCAGGCCGGTGCTCGTGGTGGAAAACTTTTGGTCGGTCGAAGAGCGCCGGTTTTTTCGCGCAGGGATGAACCAGGCTGCCTGGAAGAGTCTCTCTGATCTCGAGAATGTTCGAGAAGATTTTCCCAACTCAGGCAACTGGGCAAAGGCTGAAATCGGATCAGCGGAGGGAACGCATTTTCTCTCGCGGTTACAGCTTCCGTGCATTCAAGCGTACATCGAATCGTTCCCGAATATCATCGGGCGCCATGTAGGGTTTAACTACTATTCCTATTCAGCCGGTGATTGTCTCTTGACGCATGATGATACCGACCAGGGACGGCCCATCGCGGGTCGTCGCGCGCTGGAGCGTCGAATCGCAATCGTCACGTATCTCCATGAGGAATGGCAGCCTGATTGGGGTGGTGAATTAATGATCTATACCAAGCGAACAGATCGGTCGTTGAATCCTGTCGACCTTGTACCGACTCATTGTATCGAACCTCGTCCAGGCACACTCGTCATGTTTACGGTACCTCGCTATCACCGGATCTGTCGTGTCGATCTTACGGCGGGACAGCATCGCCGGTTGTCCATCGCCGGATGGTTCATGACGGAGCATGCCTAGAATTCCAGGGAGCCAAGGCTCGGTGTAGGTAGATTCAGTGCCCGACCGATTTCGTGGATAGCCGCAACTGACGTCTCTTCAGACGTTCAGCCGAACCAGTCGGTATCGTTAGCTGCACGTGGCCGGTCTTCTACTCCAAGAGTCGGCGCGGGCTGCGCAAGTACGGTTTGGACGAGAGCGATGAGGCGGTCACGCTCGAATGGCTTTGCTAAAAATGGGAGTGTGCCTCGCTTGATCCCATGGCTGGTCAGTTCCTTGTCAGGATTTCCTGACATCAAAATGACGTGGAGACCGTTTCGGATCATGGTCGCACGCAGTGCCAATTCATACCCATTGACGTGTGGGAATTGGTTGGTGGTGGCGGCGAGCTGAAAACCAGGAGGAGGTAAGACCAAATCCGTAAGCAACAGGTCGATCGGTCCTTGATACTGCGCACAAAGCTTGAGCGCTTCCGAACTGCCTTCCGCTTCAAGCACGGTATGACCTGCCTCTTCAAGAAAAGCTTTACAGAGTTTGACGGTTGGGAGTTCATCATCGACGACCAAGATGGTCGATGATGACTCTGATAATCGACAAAGCGGATGTCCCTCCATGCCTGGGCCCTCCCAGCTCTCATCATAGTGCTGAATACCTCACAGGGCGAGGGAAACTCCCATTTCTGCATGCCGTGTAACCGAAGTCAGGTTGGAGGCTTCACCGGGGCCGGTTGCCAACCGCCGCCAAGCGCCTTGAACAGGCTGACCATCTCGGTGAGGCGTGCGCGTTCGGTGAGGACCAGTTGAGTCTCAGCGGACAATACGGTCCGTTGTGCATCCAAGACGTCCAAGTAGTTGACCATACCCTTACGATAGCGGACCTGAGCCAATCGTACGGCCTCCTGTGCCGCAGTGAGTTGTGTTCGTTGATGAGTGAGCTGTTCACCTCGTACGTTCAGAGAAGTCAGGAGGTCAGCGACTTCGTGGAAGGCCAGTAAAATGGTCTGTCGGTAGCCCTCCAGCATCTGTTGATATCGGGATTCGGCCTGATCGAGCCTGGCTAGATTCGACCCCCCTTGGAAGATAGGCAACGTAACCGACGGGCCGATACTGTAGTTGAGGCTGTTCCCGGTGAACCATTTGGCAAAGTCCGTACTCTGGAGACCGCCTTGACCTGTAATCATGAGAGTCGGGAAGAAGTAAGCACGGGCTTGACCGATTCGGGCGTTGGAGGCTATGAGCGTAGCTTCTGCCCGAAGAATATCCGGGCGTCGTTCAAGAAGTTGCGAAGGAAGTCCCACTGGGATGTCCGGTTGAACGATGACGGCACGAAGAGGTTTAGGAGGAAGGTCGATCGACCCTGGTGCCATTCCGACCAAGACTTCCAACCGATGAGATTCGATGACCCGTAGTCTTGTAAGATCGGGAATAAGGCCTGCTGCTTCTGCGACAAGTACTTCGGTCCGTTTGACGTCCAGTTCTGACGCGAGCCCAACTGACGCACGTTTTTGAATGATCTCGAGGGATTCTTGCCGGACGGCTAGGGTGCGTGTGGCAATATCGAGCTGCTCATCCAGTTCTCGGATGCGAAAGTAGGACTGTCCGACATCGCTGATGAACGAGAGCGCAACGGCGCGGGCGTCATGTTCGAGGGCCGTGGTCTCTGCCTGCGCGGCTTCGCGTCCACGCCGGATACGGCCCCAGAAGTCGATTTCCCAGCGAAGGTCCATCGCACCGTTCCAGAGATCGAATGTGGTTCCAGGCGTTGCAAAGATCGCCGGACCTGGTCGCTGGCCAGTCACCAATCCCAACCCTGCCAAGGTGTTTTCAGATACGGCGAGGTTGGTGTAAGAACTGGAGAGGTTAAAATGAGGGAAGAGACCAGCTGTGGCGGACATCACAGAGGCTCGGCCTTCTACTATGCGAGCCACTGCTTGTTTCACGTCGTGATTGTGCTGCAGTGCCTGTTCAACTAATTCCGAGAGCTCATCATTCTGAAATGTCTTCCACCAGGTAGCTTCTGGTCTGCGATCGGATGGAACTGTGGCGGCAATGGGACCAAGTCTGGACCAACTGTCCGGTGCCTCGGTTTGAGGGCGCTGGTAATCGTTGCCTTGCGCACAGGCATACAGGGCCAACACCATTACGATGACTCCAAGAATAGGTGTGGCGCGGATCACGATAGCTGTTCCGTGGGGGTAATTGGAGAAGATGGTATTCCACTAGTAGTGCTTGATGGGTTTCGTTCAATGAACACATCGACCTGTTGACCTGCGTACACAGGGAACGACGGACGCTTGAATCGATAGATAATTTGCAGCACTCTCGTGTCGACTCGTTCAGTGTTTTCTCCCGTCAACGACTTCTTAGGAATGACATAAGGCTCAATGCGGACGAAGGTCAGAGGGATTTTCTCACTTCCTAAAGACTTGATCGAGGCGACGGCGGGCGCTTGCGGAACGACGAGTGGGGCGTTCACTTCATCGACATCTGCACGGATTTGAAGTTGCTCTGTCTCACCCAACAGCATCAGCGGCTCACTTGATCCGAGGGTCGCGTATTCGCCGGCTCTAATGTTGACTTGCAAGATAGTACCGCTTCGTGGCGCACGCACAGTCAGGCGCTCGAGCAGGATGGTGACTTCATCTCGCTGAGCCTTGGCCTGTTTGAGACTTGCGTGAAGTCGCTGGTCGCCACGTTTGGCCATCTCAAGTGCGTACCAGGTGCGTTTGAGATCATCCTCACTCACGGCTCGCTCATCGTGGACCGATTGGAGACGCTGTAATTGGGTTTCGAGATCGCCGACCTTATATCTTTGCTCTTCAATCTGTGCTTGGAGTGGAGGAATGGCGGCTTCACGGGTCAAGAGCTGTGCGCGCAGTTCTCGATCATCCAACTGGAATAGCGGAGCCTGTTCTGTGACCTGGTCGCCGACTTTCACCAACACCTTGATAACCAATCCGGCAACCGGGGGCGCAACGCGGACATTTTCGTTCACCGCTTCAATGATGCCGGACGCGGCAACGACTTGTTCGTACGGCGAACGTGGTGGCTCTGAGATGGGAGTCGGCATCGATTCTTTCTTATTCGCGCCTAGTAAGATCCAGGCGGAAAATCCTACCCCGGCTACAGCCAGCCAGACGCTCATCCGTTTCAAGACGATCATGCGGTTCCTTCCTGCTGAATACGTTCAATATGTGTAATGCGTCCATCCGTGAGATTGGCCATGCGATCGCCAAAATGGAAGATGCGACTGTCGTGTGTGACCACAATGACGCAGCGATCCGGGGATCGCCCCACTTCGCGCAAGAGCTCCATGATCTTCTGCCCGTTCGGTCCGTCTAAGGCGGCCGTCGGTTCATCGCAGATGAGTAGGCGTGGTTCATTGACCAGTGCCCTGGCAATCGCGACACGCTGTTGCTGACCACCGGAGAGATTCTTGGGGAGAAAGTCCAGACGATCACCAAGGCCGACACGATTCAACATGACTCGTGCCCGTCGCAAGGCCTCGGTACGTCCGACTTTTTGGATCAGAAGAGGGACAGCGACGTTCTCAGCTGCAGTGAGCGCAGGTAGGAGATTAAATTGCTGATAAATAAACCCCATCGTTTGGCCGCGAAAACGGGTCCGCTTGTTGGATGGTAAGCTGCTGAGTGGAACGCCCAGCACATCGATCTGGCCGTCATCGATGTCGAGAATCCCTGCGATGGCAGAAAGCAGTGTGGTTTTGCCGCCACCGGATTCTCCCACGAGTAACAGCAACTCGCCTAGATAAATATCCAGGTTGATGTCTTTCAGCACGGTAATCTGTGTGTCGCCGGTGCCAAACGACTTGACGATACCGCGAGCGCGCACGGCCGCTGGTTGTGAGTCGTTGTTCATGTCCCTCACCGAAAGACGATCGCCGGTTCTAGCCGTGCGAGTTTGATAATGCTGACTGATGCGGATACAAGGCAGATCGCAAGTAATGCGACGAGGACGAGGAGGAGTAATTGCCAGGTCTCAGCAAACGGCAAGTTGCCACCTCGTGCCGTTAAAAATCCAAAGATCGTCGCAAGCCCGATCCCGATCCCATAGCCGGTGATTCCGACGGTGAAGGCCTGGAGCAGAATCATGCGCGCCAAAGTGAAACTTGAGGCTCCCATGGCCTTCAGCGCGCCGAACTGTCTCAGGTTTTCGATGGTGAATAGATAGAACGTTTGTCCGGCAATGGCCATTCCAACGATAAATCCGAGCAGAATTGTCGTACCGAAGTTGATTCCAATCCCAGTGTTGACGAGGACCCACATGTATGTCTTGAACCCAAAGTCTTCCTGGGTGAATGCCCCTAGGCCTGTCTGTGTTTGGATCTGCTGAATCACGTCTTCAACGGGAACACCATCCTTGTGTTTTGCCAGGACGTAGGACAGTATGCGACGTTCACGTGGCACATAGCGCATCGCACGTTCGTAGGTCGTGTACACCACAGGGATATTCGTGAAACTTTTTTGAGTTTTCGCAATGGCCACGACGCGGGCTAGTTTGTCGTTCAATTCAAAGATGGTGCCGACCCTGACAATCGTCGGGCCTCCCATTCGTTCCACGGCCCATTGGTCCAACACGACGGCGTCAGGC
>CABVRS010000123.1 GCA_902500745.1 uncultured Nitrospira sp. | reverse complement strand
ACCAACAGATTGCGGGTGCCTTTCATCACTTTTCGATCGAGTAACCCCGGCATGATCCCAAACTCGTGATCGACACCGATATCCACCACGCGCACATCTACACCGGCATGCCGTGCCAGCACATTCACACCGGCACCACCTCTCAGAAAGTTGAACACCATTTGAGCAGTGACGTCACGTGGATAGGCACTGACACCCTCATTCACCACACCATGGTCTGCGGCAAAGGTGAAGACGACTCCACGCGGGACGTTCGGTTTCAACTCACCGGTCATCGCAACATACGACGCAGCCAGTTCCTCAAGCCGCCCGAGACTGCCGAGGGGTTTTGTCAACCGATCTAATCGCCCTTGCGCCTTTGCACGCAGCATGGCATCGAGCGGTTGAATTCGACCACAGACATCTTTGATCGACATGTAAGATTCTCCATTCATTTCAAACGAAGCGACAGCCCACTGATAATAAAACGAACCTCATCGGCCTGTGCAGCAATGTGCTGATTCACCCGCCCCGCAAGGTCTCGAAAAGCACGCACCATAGGCTCCGCAGGGACCAGCCCCAATCCCAATTCATTGCTGACGATCACGATTCGTGCCGTCGTTGCCCGCATAGCCAGGATGAGTGAAGCAACTCGCTGAAGCACCGTGGCTTCTGACAACCCGCTTCCAATGAGATTACTCAGCCAGAGCGTCACGCAATCCAGGAGAATCGTCCGGTACCGAGATCCATGCTTGGCAATCCACGCCTCCACCTCGATCGGCTCCTCAACCGTCTCCCAAACCGATGAGCGTGTGGCGCGGTGCCTGGCAATTCGCTCTATCATCTCATCATCTAGCCCCTGCCCCGTCGCGACGAACGCGTGAGGGCTACCCAAACCAGCAAGGCGGAGTGCCGTGTCACTCTTACCGGATGCAGCACCACCCAGCACAAGAATGATGCGGCCTTTTGCTCGTCGCGTCGGTCGACCTTTACTCAGCTTTCTTGGCGACATCGCGCTCCCATAAGAATTCTGGTTCGCCCTGCGTTTTGGCGACCCAACGGGCCAAGACAAACAGCGCATCGCTCAGCCGATTGACGAACTTGATGATCGTCGGGTCGACCGGCTCCGTTTTTGAAAGGGTCACACACAACCGCTCGGCCCGGCGACAAACCGTCCGAGCCTGATGTAAAAACCCGGATACTTTTCCACCGCCTGGCAGGATGAATTCTTTGAGTGGTTTCAGATCTTTCTGGCACCGATCGATCAATTTCTCAAGACGCACGACATCGTGTGTACTCACCTGCGGCATATTCTTGAATGTTTGCCCCGGTGCCGTTGCCAAAATGCTGCCCACATCAAATAATTTGTTCTGCACCCAGCGTAGCTCGTCTTCAAGTTGTGCGGCCGCTGCATATTCGTCTACCACATCGACGTTTATCACCCGCACAACACCAACCGAGGCGTTGAGCTCATCAATCGTGCCGTAGGCCTCGACCCGCAGGCTGTCTTTCCACACCTGTTGTCCGCCGGCCAGTCTGGTTTTTCCCGCGTCCCCTGTTCTTGTGTAGACCTTGGTGATGCGCATCCCCATCCCCTCTCTTGTCATGAATCCGATTGCCCCAGGACTCATCGTGAATTAACCTGTCGACTGGAATCCGACTCCGCCAGCCGGCTGCTTCTAAATCGGGCTGGTCCTCAAATTTGGACACATAGCCGAGGCAGAGATAGGCGAGCACCGTCACTGATTTGGGTACGCCGATCACCCGCTTCAGCGCCTCGTGATCCAGAATACTGACCCACCCGACACCGATACCCTCAGCTCTGGCGGCCAACCAGAGATTTTGAACGGCGCAACAGGTGCTGTACAAGTCCGTTGCGCGCACCGTTGAGCGGCCAAGCACCGATGATCCGCCACGCCGCCGGCTGCACGTAATGCATAAATTGATCGGCGCTTCTTCGATACCTTCCAGTTTTAACTGCCGATACAGTGCTCCCTTCACACCGGTATACTGGACGGACGCCTTGGCATTAGCATCGATGAAGAGAGCCTTCACCATGCGTTTCGTTGCACGATTGCGGATGACCACAAAATCCCACGGCTGCATGAATCCCACCGACCCCGCATGATGCGCCGCCGTCAAGAGCCGCATCATCACCGCATCCGCAATTGGTGTGGGGAGAAAGTTCCGGCGCACATCCCGCCGCTCAAAAATCGCCCGATAGACAGCCTCTCGCTCAGCGTCTGAAAATCGGCCCTTGGTTCTCATGATTGTCTCGCTCGATTATCCTGCTTCTTGCCGGTCGAATCGGGCTGAGGCCCGAGCTCGCCGGCTGCGATTTTCACTAAACAGTTGGAACAGAGACATTCCTTATATCGCGCCGAAATCCAATCCATTTGTGGCTCGGTAATGCCGAGCTTGCCACACCAGCATTGGTATCCGACACACTCGAAGTCGTGCCCGCAGCTCTCACAGGTCTTCTGAACCGGCCCCTTCATCGATCTGCTCCCAGCATACCCCTCGCCGGTTCACATATCCGACTAGCTGCACGACGCGCCGATTCAACCAGCGACGCTGCAATTTCTGTCTGACTGGAAAAATGCAGATGGGTATAGAGTGCCAGCACATTGCCACTCATAAGCCCATCCTATCCCTGTGAAAGTCCTTCAGCATCGCTCAGGGTACAGGCATACTCTAGCGGCCCCTTCGGAACCAGCTCGGAATAATGAAACTCATGGCCTCGTGCTGTGGCACCAGCGTCACCAATGACACAGCCTCGTGAACACTCCACTGTTCGATATCCCAACGTGAGACCCGATTTCCGCATGACCGTTTCCGCCGGAAAGATTCCGACCATATCATGCGAGCATCCGCCGAAATCCCGGACAGACTCCGTCAGATACATGAGTCCGCCGCACTCGGCATAGATCACGCCACCTCGATCAGCAAACCGGCTGATAGCCGCTCGCATAGTAGTGTTCTTGGCCAAGATGTCACAATACAATTCTGGATACCCGCCACCGAGATACAACATCTCGACGTTCGGCAGGAACTGGTCGTTCAACGGAGAAAACGTCACCATTTCCGCGCCGGCCGCCTCCAACAACTCAAGATTGTCCTGGTAATAAAAACAAAATGCCTGATCCTGCGCCACACCCATTCGAATCGTACGGCCTGAACTCTTGCTTGCCGTCGAAGACACGAATTCCGACCACGTGCCGGATGAATGGGCAAGAGCTTCAATAGCATCTAGATCGACCGTATCCAATGCCGCTTTCGCCAAGCGATGATAGAGTTGATCATCGCCTTGTTCCGTGGCCAGGACTAATCCGAGATGCCGATCGGGAATAGTCAGAGCGGCATCAGGACGCAAATATCCCAGAGCTGCCACATCGGTCTCTTGTTCCACCGCCGCCTTCAGCAATCGGTAATGGCCGTCGCTCCCAACTCGATTGAACAAGACCCCTACGACACGTACTGCAGGATCGAAGTGCGCATACCCCGACACCATGGCTGCGGCAGAACGGGCCATGGCGCTTCCATCGATGACGAGAATAACCGGTGCCTCCAACTGCTTCGCCAATTCAGCCGTGCTACCGATGTCGTTTACAGGTGAACTGCCATCGAACAGCCCCATCATACCCTCGATGATGGAGATATCCGCACCAGTTGCAGCATGAGCAAAGAGCGAGCGGTTAAGATCCTTCCCAAGCATCCACCCATCGAGGTTTCGAGACTGGCGGCCGGTGACCGCCCGATGATGACTGGGATCGATAAAGTCTGGCCCTGCCTTGAACGGCTGAACCTGGCGACCACGCTCACGCAGGGCCGCCAGAATCGCTAACGTCGCGGTCGTTTTCCCGACACCGCTCGCAGTTCCGGCAATGACCAATCGTGAATAATCCATCATGCTCATCTAAATCGGTAGATCATATCTCATGCGCACTCCACCGAAAATCGAGCGGATCGGCCTGCCGAATAAAAATACTTCCTCGTAGTCTTCGTTGAAGAGATTGTCAACACGAATATAGCCTTGCCAATTTTTGGTGATGTCATACGACGCAGAAAGATCAACGACGTTGAAGACTCCCAGTTGTTGAGTTGATGAATTTGCCAAATTGTTATTCCTAGCCCCCACGAAGCGATAATCGACGTTAAGCACGAGAGATTCAATCGGCTGATATGTGACTCCGATCGTTGCTTGATCAACCGGCCAGCGAGGAAGTCGCTTATCGCCGCCCAATGGATTGTCAGGAGTATCGAATGCGCGGGTCAGTGTATGAGTATATTGCCCTCGTAAATCAAATCCTTTGAACACGTTTAATTTGAACGCAAATTCCCAACCTTGCGTCTTTGCATCCGCAACATTAATGGGGCAGAATCCGAATGTCGCAGGCGGACATAACGTGCCGCCGGAAGCAAATTGGATCAAGTTTTGAAATCGGTTCCAAAAATAGCCCGCGCTGAGCTGGAGACGATCGTTGAACAGACTCTGTTCGATCCCAAGATCCATGCTCAAACTTTTCTCAGGTTTCAGATTGGGATTGCCGAACCCTTGAAAGAACAAATCGTTCATTGTCGGGGCTTTAAACCCGCTGGCATAGCTACCTCGAAACTTTGTGCCGGTTTCTTTGATGATATAGCCGCCGGTTACGCGATACGTCGTCGCGTCTTCAAATGCGCTGTAACTGTCATGGCGTCCACCCGCGGTAAGAAAGAGGCGATCCCACAAGTTGAGCTGAGCCTGAGCGAACCCGGCATTCGACGAAAGAACCCTGGCGGGCGCTGCCGCCCCAAAGAATCCCGTTGAATCACCCTCTTCCCTCCTCAACTGGTATCCCGCAGTCAGGAGCAGAAACTTGCTGATCTGAAAGTTATTTTGCCATTCCAAGCGGCGGTTCAGGATTTCCAGATCGCTTGAAAATGGAGTAAAGCACGTATCGAAATTCGGGAAACACGAAGCGGGATTGGCTGTAATAAATTGTCTAGTATTGAGGTTGAATCCGACGGTTCCGCTCTGACTCAATACTCGTTCATTGGCTTGTGATAAGGTCAGTTTCGTGGTCCACCATGATGTCAAGGGCTGCTCCCACATCCCGTTGAGAATGAGGTTTCGATTAGTTGATCTGGCGCCGAACACGTCTGCGGGGGCTCCACTATCCGCAAATCCATCGAAGCTGGTACGCGAGTCATGCCAGCGAAGATTAAACTCCACTCGCCCATCTCTTGGCAACGCAACGCCCAGCTTGGTCGAAACCTGCCAGTTGTGGAATCCATCCCGCTCGAACGCTCCTCGCCGGTAATTGATGGCTGAAAAGCTGCTGGTGTCCCAACGAGACACTGAAGCGGAAAAATCGAAGGGGCCCTTCGAACCCGACACCTGTCCGCCCTCACGAAACGTGGCGAATGAGCCATACTCCATAAATGCGCCCACAGTCGGCTTACCGACCCCTTTTTTGGTGTAGATGTTGATCACGCCACCGATGGCATCGGATCCATAGAGCATGCTCTGTGCGCCACGAAGGATCTCGATACGATCGATATTCTCCGCCGTCAGATTCGCAAAGTCGTATGAGCCAGTGGTAGGACTATTGACAATAACGCCGTCAATCAACACCAGTGTGTGTCTGGCAAATGCCCCTCGCATCTTTACGGTGGCTTCGGTGCCAGGACCCCCACTCGACGTTGCAAATACACCCTGGGCAAGACGCAACCCATCGATGACGGTCTTGATTTTTTTTCGCTCTAATTCTTCGCCGGTGATGACTTCGACGGCACTGGTGACTTGTTTGACCGGAATGGGAGTCTTGGTCGCGCTCACCACTACGTCCGGAGTCTGAAGTACCTCTGACTGATCGGCCATCGCGACTTCCTGAGCACGTACGGGAAAGGAGAGCAAGAAGCTCCACAGGAGGAGCAGAATACCGGTAGAGACAAACCACAGACGAACACGTCGCATGAAAACCTCCCTTTGACTCGAAGGGTGTCGATACTCCCGGCAGTTGGGTCTCCTGACTTGCGGATCACAGTTTCTCTGCGCCTTCCCATCTTTTGCGTGAAGCGTAAAACGTCGTTCGTGAATCGCCTGCAAAAAATCCCTTGCGCTTCACAAGATACGCTTCACGACCCACGCCCTAGGACAGTGGCATACTGCAGAGTCACTCCCCGCTTACAGTGGCGGCACCGTGATGGAT
>CABVRS010000122.1 GCA_902500745.1 uncultured Nitrospira sp. | reverse complement strand
GGTTTGGCGGTGGCCGGTCGATACTCCAGACGATGCAGACGGTCGAACAAACCCTCATCCACGGGATGAAGCCCAGGCGTGAGAAAAAACGGTGCGCCGTAGATCAGCAACGGTGGATGCTCGTCGCTCTTCGGCAAGGCCAAACTCGTGGAGAGGACAAATCCGTATCCTGCCAGTAAGGCGAGTGCGACCCCACAGACGATGAGGAACAGCATCACAAGGCGCCGCGCCGAGAAGCCGGGCTGGGAAGATAGATGGGCTGACATCCCCACAGCTTACCTGGAGTTATCGAACAAGTGAACTGGATAAACGAGACCCGGTGGAGGTGAGCGTGCTGGAAATGTTGGGGACGATGAAGACGACTTACGCAGCGCGGGAAGACGCGATCGGCATCCACCGCTTGAGGGCTTGGGCAATTTGCTCAAGTGAAACAGGCTTCGAGATGTAATCGTCCATTCCGGCGGTGGCGCATAAGCTTCGATGGGTATCCAAGGCATGGGCCGTCAGTGCAACGATACGGATGGGGGTCCCATCAGATCGCGTAATGCCTTGCCGGCGGATTTCTCTTGTCGCGGTGAGGCCATCCATTTCCGGCATCTCACAATCCATAAACACGAGATCGAAGGGTGACTGGTCCACCACGTCCAGCACTTGCCGTCCGGTCTCAACCGCGACAGCCGATTCTCCACAGACTTCGAGCATGCCGAGCAACACCTCCCGATTGACCGGATCGTCATCGGCAAGCAGAATACGCGCTGGGATTCGGATATCCGGTCCATGGATAGGCATACTAGACGCACACCCGGCCTGGCTGCTGTTGGCCAGTGATCGACCAGTGGCCGCTGCTGATCCATTGCTTGCAGAGACCAATTCGAATCGGGCCGTGAACCAGAAGGTGGAACCGGTTCCCGGAACACTGTCGACCCCGATCGTCCCTCCCATCATCTCAACCAGCCGCTTCACGATTGTCAGACCCAGCCCCGTTCCACCGAATCGTCGAGTCATTGACCCGTCGGCTTGAGTAAACGGTTCAAAGATGTGCGCCTGGGCCTCACGCGGGATCCCGATTCCGGTATCGCGAACCATGACCTTCATCGTCGCCTGTCCTCTCCCATCGTTGAAAGGCTGGATGCACACGGCAATCTGTCCCCGTTCGGTGAATTTCACCGCATTCCCGATCAGATTCATAAGAATCTGCCGCAATCGTCCGACATCTCCGCGCAAGCGAGACGGAAATTCCGGCGCGATCTCACAATGGAGCTGAAGGTTTCTCTGCTCCGCCGATACCGCAAACAGCGTCACGACATTCTGGACGCTCTCACGGAGATCGAACTCCACTGGTTCGAGATCGAGTTTGTCGGCCTCGATCTTCGACAGGTCCAGAATATCGTTGATCACTTGAAGCAGCGAGAGTCCTGACTGTCGAGCCGTGCCGGCAAAATGTCGCTGCTTGTCCGATAAGTCGCTGGACAGCAAGAGCTCCACCATCCCGATCATGCCGTTCATCGGCGTGCGAATTTCATGACTCATGTGCGCGAGGAATTCCGACTTGGCTTGGTTGGCGCTCTCAGCTGCTACTTTTGCCGCTTGCAAGACGGTATTCATTCGCTCGAGTTCTTCATTGCGACGCTGCATCTCGATCGTGTGGGCTGCGACCTTTCGCCCCAGCTCCCATTTTGTCGTGAGGGCACTGGCAATCTGTTGCACCTCAATGGAATCGAACGGCTTTCTCAAAATGAGGACCCGATCGTTGACACCCAAACGTTCAACAATCTGCACCCACGAGTAGTCCGAATACGCGGTACAGATGACGACTTGGATCTCCGAGTCCGCCTTCAAGATGTGTTCAATGGTCGTCAGGCCATCCCAACCAGGTGGCATTCGCATGTCGACAATGGCCACAGCATAGGGGTGATTGTCTGTGCGCGCCGAGACGATCTTGTCATAGCCTTGCTGCCCCTGATCGGCGAAATCCAACTGAAAGGGATCGATCGCCAGCGGATCACCCGTTCCACGCTTGAACAGTGCGGCGCGCGCTTGTTGCAACCCAGCCAGGGTGGACTGGGGAACGAGAATTTTTTGAAAATCTTCGTGAATCGTTCGGTTGTCGTCGATAATGAGGATCCGGCGATTCCGTTCTGTCGATGGCGTCGTCATGCCGGCACCTCAATCGGAATAAACGGCAAATCCAATACGAAGATGGCCCCTTGTCCCTGCCCCTCGCTTCGTCCGTGCAACGTCCCACCGAGGTTCTTGGCAGCGAGTGCGGCACTATGGAGTCCGATCCCATGCCCCTCCGGCCTGGTGGTAAAACCCTGCGTGAAGAGTCGCCCGAGATGCTCCGGCGCAATCCCGACACCGGTATCAGACACCTGAAACCGCACAAAGCCGGTGCGATCCTCTGCGCGGCCGAATTGCACCGTCAATCGATGCCGCGTACCCGGCATCATATCCATAGCATTCTTTGCGTTGCTGATCAGGTTCACCAGAATCTGCAAGACTTGATGACGATCACACATGCCCTCCGGAATCGCATCAGCACGTCGCTCGATCTCATACCCACGACTCTCGAACGCCGATACATGAATGGCCAGCGCCTGCTCCATGAGGTCTTGGAAATTCACAGGCTCCAAGATGGTACCGCCTGGCCTGGCCAGGTCAACCTGTCGATCCACAACCTGCCGAATATGCTCGATATTACGACCGAGCCCGTCCAGCTCTTTTTGAACGAGCGTTTGGTTTTGCGTGACGGCTTCCGCCAGCATGGAGAGATACGATGGGATTTGTTTCCCCTCCTGGGTCTCAGAGAGATAGGCCCCGAGATGATGCTTGTGCTCCTGGAGCATCGAGGCGATCAACGCCACGTCGTTCATCGGCGTCTGCTTGAGCAGATTGGTCACCACGTCCACGGACACATTCACGCTATTCAGTACGTTCCCCACGTTATGCAAAACCGTCGACGCGACGTCCGCCATGCCCACCAGCCGTGAACTTTCCAGGAGCTGTTTATTGAGCTGCTCCCGTTCCAACTGGATACGCTTGCGTTCTTCGATCTCGATCTGGAGCACCTCGTTCGTGTGTTCAAGCTGTTCGTTTTGCGACAAGACCTGTGTGCGGGATTGCTCGAGCTGGGTAATCGCTTCTCGAAGTTGCGAGTTTGCACGATCAACGGCCGTGACATCGTGGAACGACACCAACACACCGCGCGAGCGCCCATCCTGGTCTTGAATCGGCGTGGTGGTCACGGAGAGCGTCTGAAGCGCCTGCTCTTTGGTGCGATACCCAAACCGGATTCCCTGTCGCCCGCGCGGGTGATCAGCGGCCGCTTGCCATGGAAACTGATAATCCGCTGCCAATGGCATTCCCTGATCGTGAACCCACGGCAGGTGGGACAAGGATACGCCCAAGAGCGAGGAGAGTGATCGTTCAGTCAGTCGACAGAACGTGTCGTTGGCCAGCACGATCGAGCCGGACAAATCGACCATCACCACGCCATCAGTCAGACTGTCGAGTGTGGATTTGACTCGAGGCGGAATCATTTCGGATGGATCGAGATGTCGCAGGGTACGTTTCATAAACGTGAAGTATCCGATGAATCCCAGGACCGCGACCAACAGCACATATCGCACCCACAGGTCTTCATAGAATTTCTTGCCCGACACATCTCCCAATGCACGAAATGACAGCTGGAGAGTTCCCCAATGCATGGCCCCCTTATAGATGGGGACTTGGATGTGAGTGGGCGTCGATCGCTGTCCGCTTGGTTGCACCCAATAGCGAAGATGATCGCCCGCAGCGGCGAGTGGCTGCCCATCCGCCGTCTGGAGCGCTGCCGAAAGGATCTCGGCGTTGCGTTCAACCAAGGCGCGCATCGCGGTCTCAATTGTCGTCGTCTGTCCCGAAGCCGCCAGCAAGGAATACTGCACCGCCAAGTTCTCACTGAGGGTCTTCCGCGCCTCGAATACTTCTTTCCCCTTATCAGGGGTCAATCCGACGATGGCTTGTCCGGCCAGCATGGCGCCGATCGTGACGCAGACCAGGCACAAGCTGATCAAGACAGTAGGCGAAATCCGATTCATGCTTCTCTACTTATCGGACGGTTCAGATGCAGACATGAGAACCAGGGGTGAGTTAAAAGAACTTCTCGAGTCCGCCGAATTCGTCCTGCTCCTGACGTTGGGCAGCATCGGTCGCCTGCCGGCGTCTGTCCCGCTCTTGTCGGCTCAATTTGGTGACAGCAAGCGGGTCGAAGCTCTTCCAGACTGGAAGGGTGGTCAGGCAGCTGGCCAGGATCGCGCTGCTTCGAACCGCCCAGGCCACGAATCCCACCGACAGGGTCGTCCCACCCAGGGCAGCCACTCGGGCCACCATCATCTCGTGTTCTTGCTCGACGCCGACCTCCTCTTCCAGTGACTTGGCCATCGCATCGAGTTTGGCCAACAGAACATCGCTGATGGAAGGCTGGTCTTCCGGTAGCTTCGAATCGATCGGCTGCTCCGGCTCCACGGGCATGATGGTGAACGGTGACGCAGCTGATGAATCATCCCAACGAGGCATCACCGGCTCAAGCTTGGCCGTATCATACCGTCGAATGTCTTCCTGTTTGATAAAAATGGGAGATTCAATAGGCGTGGCCGACGGCATCATCTCGCCACTTCGATGGACCGCTGTTTCAGCTGGCTTGCTTGGCTGTTCAGTGGCCGTCGTACTGAGGCTTGCCGGTAGTTCATTCCGCTCAATGACCACAGGTTGGCTGCGTTTCTCAGATTCACGCAACGAGGGTGAGAGAAGCACAGGGGGAATCGTCAGAACATTCGATGGTGCAACAACCGTCTCGGCCACATCGGTGACCGTCACTTGGATCATCTGCGTAGTGCTGGCTCCCTGACTGTCGATTACTTGGACCTGAACCACATAGACATGGTCGCCATTCGCATCGGTCGCCACTTCAAAATCTGGAGGAGCCGCAAAATTCAACGCACCGGTTGAAGCATCGATCGTGAAGAGCGCCTGATCCGCCCCACCGTTGAGACTGTACGTGAGGACCTGACTCGGCAAATCCACATCGGCACCGGTCACGATCGTCACCGCACTGACATTTTCCGCGACATTGATCGAGGCCGCCGACCCGCCTCCGTTGCTGGTAATGGTGGGCGCATCATTGACCGGCGTGATCGTCAAGGTCACGGTGGTGGCTCCTAACGCACCACCGGTCCCATCGCTTACGGTAAATGTGAAGCTGTCGCTGGTAGTTTCCGACCCGTCATGTACGTAGACCACACGATTGCCGGCGATATCGGCTTGGGTGAAGGTGGTGGTAGAAACACCCGGCGCCGATATCAACTCCAATTGTCCATGTATTGGTCCTGTGCCGATGGTATAGGTCAGCTGAGCATCGGTGGTATCCACGTCTGTAACAGCCAGTTCGCTCGCTACAATCGTGTCCGTATCACCCTCGGCAACAGTGCTGCCGGTGTTAGCAGTCAGGACAGGAGCATCATTGACCGCCGTCACCATCACGGTGATGACTTGGGTCGTGGTGTTGCCCGCGTCGTCGGTGATGGTCACGGTGAAGCTGTCCGTCCCATTCCAGTCCGCCGTCGGGGTATAGCTCCACAGGCCCGTCGCCGGATCGATGCTCGCCGTCCCCTGCGTCGCCGCCCCCGTCACGCTAAACACCGTGCCGTCGCTCAACCCCTCGGCATCCGTCGCCGTCAGGGTGCCCGTGATGGTTGTGTCTTCAGTGCCGCTCCCGCTCGTCCCCCCCGTCACCACCGTCGCATCGTTCACCGCATTAACCGTCACGGTCACCGTCGCCGTCTCGGTGACGCCCCCGCTCGTGATGGTGTAGGTAAAGCTGTCGGTGCCATTGAAATTGGCGTTCGGCGTGTAGGTCACGGTCCCGTCGGCCAGAAACGTCACGCTCCCGTTCGCCCCTTGCGTCACCCCCGTCAGCACCGGGGTGCCCTCAAAGCTATCCGCGGTGGCGCCATTCGTCCCCGTCAGCACGTTCGCACTGATCGCCGTGTCTTCGTTCGTGGTCAGGCTATCGTTGGTGAGATCCACCACCGGCGTCACGGTCACGCTGATGACTTGCGTCGTACTGTTGCCTGCATCATCGGTAATCGTCACGGTGAAGCTGTCCGTCCCATTCCAGTCCGCCGTCGGCTGGTAGCTCCACAGGCCCGTCGCCGGATCGATGCTGGCCGTCCCCTGCGTCGCCGC
>CABVRS010000121.1 GCA_902500745.1 uncultured Nitrospira sp. | reverse complement strand
GGACCGCCCATATCTTATTTCCTTCGGCCAGGCATTCGAACAGTCGATTCCACTCCGTCTCATGGTCCTTGGTCGCCATGATAAAACGCCATGGCTGCTCGTTGTTGGATGACGGGGCCCATCGAGCCGCTTCAAAGAGTGCCTGTAATACTGATGTCTTCACGGGGCGTTCGTCAAACGCGCGAGGGCTCCATCGTCGGGCGAACAAGTCGTGAATGGGAAATTGAAGCTGCGCCGGTTGTTCCATACAGGCTATCCTTTCTTCTCCTCGGCGGAGGGCGTATCAGGAGACCATCCGCCTCCGAGCGCTTTATAGAGCTGGACAACCGATGCCAACAGTAACCGCCTGGTACTCGTCAACGCCAGTTCAGACTCGAACAGACTTCGTCTGGCGACAAGGACGTCGAGATAGTTCGCAAGGCCCCCTTTATACCGAAGCTCCGCCAGTTTCAGCGCTGACTGCAATGCGGTGACCTGCTGCTGTTGCGACTCGCTTTGCGTCCGTGTCGTCTGTACCGCAATCAGGGCATCTTCAACCTCGCGAAACGCCGTGAGCACCGCCTGCTGGTACTGTGCGACCGCTTGTCTACTCTGGGCTTCCACGGCTTCCTGCTGAAATCCTAATACTTGAGCATTCAAGAGCGGGGTGGCCACAGCGGCGCCAAATACCCCGAACGAGGAGGGATCTGAGAAGATCAACGACAATTCGGGGTGAGCGACACCCAACAAACCGGTCAGGGTGATTCTAGGAAATCGCTCGGCTTTGGCCGCGCCAATCCGGGCGGTCGCTGCTGCCAACTGTTGCTCCGCCACCAGTAGATCAGGGCGTCTCTGCAACAACTCTGACGGCAAGCCGGCAGGAACCTCCGGAGGCACGACTTGCTCATCCAGCGAGTGCCCACGGGTGATGGGAAATGGTCTACGCCCTAGCAGCACACTCAAATGGTTCTCGGCCTGCACCATCTGCCGTTGAAGTTCTGCCGTGCGGGCTGCGGCATTTGCCCGTTCCGCTTCAAATTGATCGGCATCCAGTTTTGACGTCATCCCCTGGCGCAACCGTGCCTGAGCAATTCGCACCGACTCTTCCCAGGACTGGAGTGTCCGTTTCGCGATGTCCAGCTGTACGTCGAACTGAAGCAGATTAAAGTAGGCTTCAGCCACCGCACTAACTAATTGGATGGTCACCGCACGTCGGTTCTCTTCCTTGGAGAAGAGCTCGGCACGGGCGGCTTCATTTAATCGCCTGACACGCCCCCAGAGATCGATTTCCCACGCCAAATTTCCAAGCAAGTAATAGTTGAACGGACTGGCAAATCCGGGAAACAGGAAGTTGGCTTTTCGGCCAGCCGGGGCACTACCGGAGACTGTAATGCCGGGAAAGTAGTCAGACCTGGCGACTAAGGCTCTCGCGCGAAATTCTTCGACAGTGGCCACGGCTCGCTGCAGATCTTTATTTTCTGCGAGTGCTGTTCGAATCAGCTGCTGCAACTGTGCATCCCGTAGCAGCTCCCACCAGGGCAAATTCGCCAATGCCGGCAGGTCGGGCTGCCCATCCCCCATGCGAAAGCGATCTTCCACATCGGTCTGTGGCCGCTGGTAGTCCGGGCCCATGGCACAAGACAGAAGCAGCCATGAGAGCCCGATGATAACGACGACCCGCACGTTAGGACTTCTCCTCCACAGAAAGGTTCGTCATGGTGGGCTGAGTCCCACTCGCCGCTGGGTGTTCCTTACGCCCAGTCAGTTTTTTCAGCAACACAAAAAACAGCGGCACGAAGAAAATCGCTAAAAAGGTGGCCGCAAACATGCCACCCATGACACCGGTGCCGATCGACTGACGACTTGCCGCCCCTGCCCCGCTTGCGATGACCAACGGAACCATGCCGAAGATAAAGGCCATCGACGTCATAATGATCGGGCGGAACCGCAAGCGAGCGGCTTCGACCGCCGCTTCGATCAAGGGACGGCCGGCTTCATACCGAGTGTTGGCAAATTCCACGATCAGAATAGCATTCTTAGCTGAGAGACCGATCAATGTCACGAGACCGATCTGGAAATAGATATCGTTTTCGAATCCCCGAATCCACACTGCCGTCAACGCCCCGAACACGGCGAACGGAACAGCGAGAATCACGGCAAACGGCACCACCCAACTCTCAAACTGCGCCGCCAAGACCAGGAAGACCATCAATAACCCAATCACAAAGACTTGACCGGATTGTCCGCCCACCCGACGCTCTTGAAACGAGATGTTGCTCCAATCGATCGCGTACCCCTGTGGCACGAGCACTTCCTTCGCCACTCGTTCCAACGCTTCAAGCGCTTGGCCTGAACTGAAGCCAGGCGCCGCTGCACCCAAGAGGAGCGCCGTGTTGTACCCATTGAAATGGTTCACGGGATCCGGCCCGCTTTGATACTCCGCCGTCACGACGGTATCGAGCGGGATCATATTGACACCCCGCGCACTCTGGGTCCGCACATAGATTTTGGACAGATCCTGGGGTGTCGACCGATACTCGGCATCGGCTTCCGTCTGCACGTGATACACCCGACCGAACTTGACGAAGTCGTTAATATAGAAGTTGCCGAAGTACGCCTGAAGCGTATCGAAGATATCCGAGATCGGAATGCCCAGCGCCTTCGCCCGTTCCCGATTTACATTGGCGTAGAGCCTCGGTGAGGAGACACGAAAATTCGTCCCGACACGACCGATGGCCGGTTCTTGTTGCGCCCGCTCGACGAATTGCTGCGCCACCATGGCGAATTGCTTGAAGTCGCCGCTGCTTGGATCTTGGATCTGCGCCGAGAACCCACCGACGGAACCCACTCCACGAATGGACGGCGCATTAAATGCCAACAGCAGGGCCTCTGGAATTTTGGCAAACTCCGCATAGGCCGCACTAACCAACGCCTTCGCATGATACTGCGGCTCCGGCCGTTCATCCCATAACACCAGCGGGACAAACATCGTTGCGGAGTTCGGCCCTCTCGTGCCAAACACAAAATTCTGTCCGGTCAGGGCATCGGTGGAATGGACCGCCGGAATCGCCTGAAAAAATCGCTCCACTCGTTCGAGCACTGCGACCGTCCGCTGTTTCGACGCTCCGTCCGGCAATTGAGCGATGACGATGAAGTAGCCTTGATCTTCCTCCGGCAGAAAACTCTTCGGCAACGTTTGGAAGAGCCCCACACACACGACAAGAAGCAGTGCAAAGACCGCCATGACACGAATCGGCCTGGCAATAAGCGCGGCCGTCGTGCGCGTATAGCCCTGCTGCGTCCGACCGAAGACGCGATCGAAGACTTCCCAGAACCTGCTCCGCTTCCCATGATGCGGTGTGAGCACGACCCCGCAGAGAGCAGGGCTTAGGGTCAGTGCGACAAACCCGGACACGGTCACCGAGATTGCAATCGTCGCCGCAAATTGCTTATAGAGCGCTCCCGTGATACCGCCGATAAAACCGACGGGGGCAAATACAGAGACGAGAACTAACACAATCGCAATGATCGGCTCCGTTACTTCGCTCATCGCCCGTTTCGCCGCTTCCTTCGCAGATAGCCGGTCTTCGCGCATATGTCGTTCAACGTTCTCAACCACGACAATCGCGTCGTCCACGACAATCCCGATCGCCAAGACCATTCCAAACAACGTGATCGTATTGATGGAGAAGCCGAGCGCATAGAGACCGATGAAGGTCCCAATCAACGAGACAGGCACGGCAACCGTCGGGATGATGGTTGCTCGCCAAGTCTGCAAGAACAGGTACACCACGAGCACCACCAACACCATCGCCTCCCCCAGAGTCTTCACGACTTCCTTGATCGAGATCTCGATGAAGCGTGTCGTGTCATAGGGGGTGTCATAGGACACGCTGGCGGGAAAATTCTTGGCGAGTTCATCCATCTGCGCGCGCGTGCGGCGCACGGTATCGAGCGCATTCGCGCCGGGAGACAAGAACGTCAAAATGAACGTCGTTGGCTTGCTGTTCCAACGACCCTCCAGGCCGTAGGCTTGGGCTCCCAATTCAACACGTGCAACATCTTTGAGCCGAACCGTGGAGCCGTCCGGAAGGGCGCGCACAATCAATTCCTCGAACTCTTTGACCTCAGTCAGACGGCCCTTGGTGATGATGGGGATCGTCAGCTCAGTCCCCTTTGGAGCTGGTTCCCGCCCTATCGTCCCTGCGGGGTAGTCACGATTCTGTTCACGGATGATGGCGGTGATATCGCCCGGGGTCAGGTCTAGTTTGGCCATCAACAGCGGATTTAGAATGATCCGCATACTGTACGTTTGCTGTCCGAACACCAGCGCATCACCGACTCCTTTGACCCGCTTCAAATCATCGACGATGCGAAGCGTGGCATAGTTGGAGAGAAACACGGCATCATGCCGAGGGTCGGTCGACTTGAGCGCCACCACCAACACGAGATCAGGGGACATCTTTTTGACCGAGATCCCCTGTCGGACGACCTCTGGAGGCAGCTGCGGTTCGGCGAGTTTTTCCCGATTCTGCGTCTGAACTTGTGCAATGTCTGGATTCGTTCCGATCTCGAACGTCAACTTGATCGTGACGTGCCCATCGTTACTGCTGGTCGATTCGTAGTACAGCAGATTGTCGATACCTGGCAGAGTCACCTCGATCGGACGTGCGACGGCTTCCGCCGCCACTTCGGCGCTGGCGCCGGGATAGTCGGCATCGATCTGGACAACCGGTGGTGTGATTTCAGGAAACTGCGCGATCGGCAGGAACTGCATCGCCAGCAGCCCCATCACGACCACCATAATCGAGACGACCGACGCAAGAATCGGCCGGTCAATAAAAACATTCGAAATCACAATTGATCCCTAATGAGATACAGCAGGGGCCGGATCCGCCGTCGTCGCAACCCAGGGGACTGCCTTGACCGAAGCTCCAGGGCCGATCTTCATCAGCCCGTTGACAACCACACGATCGCCGGTTTTCAGGCCTCGATCGATGATCCACTGGTCCCCTTTCCAATCGGCTGCCGCCACGTCTCGAATTTCAACCTTCTCGTCCTGATTCACCACGAAAACAAAAGGGCCCTGAGGGCCTTGCAACACCGATCGTTGAGGAATGAGAACCGCATCTGTTTTGGTATCGCCGGTGAATCGAACCTTCACAAATTGCCCAGGTAACAGGGTGCGGTTCGGATTGGGGAAAGTGATCCGAGTTTCACGCGAGCTGGTTTCCGTTCTCAAGCCGGGCTCCAACAGATCGAGGACGCCTTCATGAGGATAGACCGTCCCATCCATGAGCGTGAGACGACCTCGCAATTGATAGACTCCTGGATGAGTTATTCTCTTTGCTTCGATATCCCGTCGCCGCTTGAGAATGAACGTCTCGGGCACATTCACCACCACATACATCGGGTCGACACGATGAATCGTCGTCAGCAAATCGGTCTGAGCAGACACCAACCGCCCCTCATAGTAACGGCTGCGCTCAATGATCCCGGTGATGGGCGCTGTAATGAGTGTATTGTCCAGGTCAAATTGCGCTTTAATGAGGTCGGCCTGCGCGCCTTGCATGGCGGCGTTGGCGGACAACTCTTCGGCCACGGCATCGTCGACGTCCTTTTGGCTCACCGCCTGTTCCGCAAGCAAGGGCTTCACGCGCGCGAGGTCCTGATTGGCTTGGACGACGCGAGCCTGAGCCTGCGCAATTTTAGCCTTGGCACTGGCGGCTGCCGCCTTAAACGGAATAGGATCGATCTGATACAGGCGATCACCTTTCTTCACATCGCGCCCTTCCGGATAGAGAACGGCTTTCAAAATTCCTGTGACTTGCGAGCGAATCTCAACCGGCCGAGAGGCTTCGGCTTGGCCGATAAATTCCGGTTCATCCGGTACGGTTTGTGTCTGCACCGTCACAACTTCCACTTGCGGCACTTCCTGTGCTGGCATCGAACCAGCCTCAGGCTTACACCCAGTCGGCATAACCAGGGATGTGAGAAGAAGCCCTGTCCAAACATATTGCACCGACCGATGGCCCATCAGCATGGCATCTATCCTTACTTTGTTATTCTTATCAGGTTTCCTTACAGACAAACGATCTATTCTACCTAGGCACAGAAGGTAACGGCAAGTCCAAGCCAGTCAACACTTCTCCGCCTTAGGATGTATGAACACTTGGCAGCCTCCGTTCACATGTCATCGCGGGCTGTTTTCATGGTTACATTCTCACCACGTCGACACGATTGATCGACGCGACTGATTCCGGTGATCTCTTCGACAATACAACGAGTCAAACATCCCGAGGCTTGCAGCTCCGCACCTTC
>CABVRS010000120.1 GCA_902500745.1 uncultured Nitrospira sp. | reverse complement strand
GTTGAAATCGATGATTGTGAGCAATAGTGGCAATCTTCCAGGCAGGCTCCGCTCTTGGCGTTCTGCAGCATCTGTAAACGGACCGTTCGCCCGAAATATGTGGAGCGCACGTGAAACGCCGCGTGGAGCAATGCGAGCAGATCATCATTGGGTGTATTCAGCACGGAATGGCATTCTGCTCTTGTCAGGGGTTCGTCGTGAAGCGCTTTGTCGGCCAACGTCATGTAACTCATGGAGTCCTCAAAAGTTGCAATGTATGGGTAACCCACTGAATTTCTGATCTGTCGAATCGAGGGGGAGAAGGCCCACACTCGTCAGGCCAAACCAGCAGCGGATGCTGGCGGAAAACCTACACGGTTTCAAACGGAGAAGCAATGCCTTGATAGGGGATCGGCGGAGTGGGCGAGGATTCGCCCTCCGGATGGGCTCCGACTTGGCCGGCCTCGAGCCAGGGCAGGGCCGTGAGCGTATTCCACTTGGCGCAGCGGCGGCATCGGCCCGTCCATTCGACCGATTCCTGCTGACACTGAGTACAGATATAGGGGACCACGACCCGTTTTTTGAAACCGAGGGCTTTCTTCAATTCGACAATGGCTTCCTCAAAATGTTGCTTGCGCAAATGCAGGTTAGCCATGATCTTATGGTAGTCCAATAAGTGATCTTGCGGGCCTTCTATAGTCGACAGGAGGTCGAAGGCCTCATCGACCATCTCCAGTCGATAATAGAGCTTGCCTAGATAAAATTGCAGGACAGGATTTTGCGGGCTTTGCCCTAAGGCCTCCTGATAGACGCGGATGATTTCGCTGGGTTCGCCTTGTTCTAAGAACAGTTCTTCCAGCCGATGCAGAATGATGACGCTTCGTGTCCGCGAGTAGACTTTTTTCAAGATTTCGACGGCGTCTTTGATCTTCCCTTCATGGATGAGAATTTCGCCCACCCCGATATAGGCGGGAAGAAAACTACGATCCTTCTTGATGGCGCCTCTGAAGTAGCGTCTGGCTTTATCAGGATGTCCTCGTTCGAGCAGTTGCCGTCCGACTTCATACATGCATCCGACCAACAGGGCCGCTTCCGGCTGTTGTTCGGCGGCGGGAAGGTTGGCTTTGAGCAACCGATGCTGAATTTCGAGCGCTTCGCTCCATCGCTCCATGCGGATGTTCAGATCGCGCCTTCGGATCAACGCCGTCAAGTTGTCGGGCTCGATCTTGAGGATCTTTTGCAGCGTCTGAAGCGCATCTTCATACCGTTTGGCATCCTCCAAATCCTTGGCAAGTTCCAGCAAGACTTCGATGTTCCGATCATCGACTCGGTGCGCATGTTGATGGAGCCGGACGGCTTCTGGAAAATTGCGCTCGGAACGGTAGATATTGCCCAACCACAGGAGGGAATCGACACGATTTGGATCGATGGCCAGCGCTTTTTCAAAGAGGGTGATCGCCTCCATGGTCCGCTTCGACATGAACGCGTGGGTTCCGTCTCGATGGAGCGAGTCGACCTTCTCTTTTCGGCGAACCAGACGGTTGCTGCGCCAGTTTAAGATGAGGTGCGCTGTTTGTTGCAGGCCGACGGCGAACGTAGCAAGGACCGCTCCAAAGGCCATGGAAATCAGCATGAGTGTGACCGGACTGAGTTCGAACTCGGCACCAGGGCTGGTATGGATGACGACAAACCCGGGGTTGAGTTCACGGAAGTAACTGTAGAGGAACAGGCCGGCGCTGATGAGGAAAATACTGATCAGCAGTTTGAACATAGCCTACACCGTCTTTTGCGGGCTCACTTTCCGGACGAGGCGTCGTTTGGGTGGGACGGTGGCGGCCGACGACTCATCAGGAATAAGGATCCGCCGTGCATCGCTCCACAGACGTTCGAGCGCGTAGTGCGATCGGGAGTCTTGTCTCATGACATGGGCCACGACATCGCCGAAATCAATGAGGACCCACTGACCGGAAGCGGTACCTTCGATGCTCAGCGGCCGTTGGCCTATGCGAGAAAGTTCGTCGACGATCGAGTCAGCGACTGCGCGAGTCTGTCTGTCGGATTCAGCCGAACCAATGACTAAATAATCAGCGATCGACGTGAGCGGGGCGACGTGGAGGACCTGGACATCAAGGGCCTTTTTCTCAAGCATCGCCCTGGCTGCGGCAAGAGCGGTGGCCTTAGATGTGCGTGCGATCGGTGTCCTCCTGATAAAGGCTATGCTGGAGTATATAAGATTCTACCGGGGGGGGCAACATATTTGCCAGCGATAGCCGGCTTCGAATTCTCCGGCGAATGTCCGACGCCGAAATTGGACAGGGGGGCAGGGGTAGGCAGGTGATGCCTGGGGTATCGGGGACCGCGATTTCGAGCTTCTCAAGGACGCGGGCATCAAGCTGTCCCAGAGGCTCTGGATCCAGATTGGGAAGGAACGCCATCTCGGCAAGGGTCTGGAATAATAGCCCCGGACGAGGCACCACCACGAAGTGGCAGATCCTCAACAGCTCTTCGGGAGCTCTCCAGGTTGGGAATTCGAAGAAGGCGTCAAGCCCGATGATGAAAAACAGCTCACAGGATCGACCATACTGCTCTCGTAGTTCTCGAACCGTGTCGATGGAATATGATTTTCCTGTGCGATGGAGTTCGATGGCCGACACATCGAAGACCGGAGTGTCGGTGATGGCAAGGCGCACCATTTCAAGTCGTACTGGTGCTGGTGCCAGTGATCGGTGGTGTTTGTGGGGTGGGTCGCCGGTCGGGATGAAGAGGATGCGAGAGAGCTGCATGCGTTCGTGCACATCCCGTGCAATCGCCAGGTGGCCGTTGTGAATGGGATTGAAGCTACCTCCGAATAGGCCGAGGCGTTGCGAAGGTGCGTCTTGCGTGACGGCTCGTGAGTGTTCGGCTGGGGGGTGATCCATGACGTAAGACTTGGCACGCCAGGCGCTAGAGAATGACGAGATTGTCTCGATGGATGACTTCTTCATACTCTTGAGGACCGAACTGTGCTTGAATCACCGCAGTTTTGAGACCTTTCATCCGGTGTAACGAATCAGACGAAAAGTTCACCAGGCCTTTTGCGAATTCCTTCCCGTCCGGAGCGAGACAACTGACCGGATCTCCAGCCTCAAACAGACCCGTTACTTGGAGGATCCCTGATGCGAGCAGGCTCTTACCTCGTGCGCTCAAGGCTTCAACCGCTCCATGGTCAAGGTGGATCTGGCCACGGGAGCGTAATGTAAAGGCAATCCAATGTTTGCGGCTGTTCAACCGGCGTTCTTTTGCGAGGAAAAGGCTGCCGCCTGGTTTCCCTGTGAGGACGGTCGGCAGAAGTCCTGCTCGCTCGCCATTGAGAATCAACGTCGGAATCCCATACTCTGCAACTTTCTTGGCGGCCCGTAGTTTGGTGGCCATCCCGCCAGTGCCTTCAAACGTACTGGACACTCCTGCCAGCAGTTCGATATCCGGAGTAATTTCGGGAACGAGTGGAATCAATGTGGCGGAGGGATTCTTGCGCGGATCGTCCGTGTACAACCCCTCGACATCCGAAAGAATGACGAGCAAATCTGCATCGGCAAGATGTGCGACTTCGCTCGCGAGGGTGTCGTTGTCACCGACCCGAATTTCGTCGACGGCAACGGTGTCGTTTTCGTTGATGATGGGGATGATGCCGAACCCAATCAGCGCTGAAAGAGTATGGCGTGCATTGAGAAAGCGACGGCGATCTGCAAGATCGTGATGAGTCAGAAGAATCTGTGCGACTTGAAGCGACAGACGCTCGAAGGCTTTTTCATAGGCCCATATCAGTCGACTTTGTCCGACCGCTGCTGCGGCCTGCTTGACCGGAAGGTTTTTGGGATAGTCTTTCAGCTGCAACTTGCGGATACCAGAGACGATGGCACCGGATGAGACGACGAGAATCTCCCGGCCCTGTGTTCGGAGCGCGGCGATCTCTTCCGCCAACCGCTCGATCTGGTCAGGACGGAGGCCTTCCGCACGCGACGCGATCAGGCTGCTCCCGATCTTGATGACGATTCGTTTGGCTTCTGCTAAGAGCTCGTCTCGCATGGTATTTTTCGCAACATATCAACTTGCTTTCCGACGTAGGCGATGAGCTCATTCAAGCCTTTATTGGCGGCGGCAGAAATCGCCAAACAGGGGTGACCTTCACGCTGGCAATAGGCCTGCAGTTCGGCAAGACGTTCACTGGTACCGAGTAGATCGATCTTCGTGGCCACGACGGCCAAGGGGCGATGAGTAAGTGTGGGATCGTAGGCTGCCAGTTCACGACGCAGCGTCTCAAAACTGGTGATCGGATCTTCAGCCGCCCACTCAGACACATCAATCAAGTGCAGGAGGAACGCGGTACGTTGAATGTGGCGGAGGAACTGGACTCCAAGGCCCTTTCCTTCGTGGGCTCCTTCGATCAAACCTGGAATATCAGCTACGACAAAACTGCGATGGGATCCCCAGCGGACAACCCCAAGGTTGGGAATGAGTGTGGTAAAGGGATAATCGGCAATTTTGGGACGCGCCGCTGAAATTGCGGCAATGAGAGTAGACTTACCGGCGTTCGGAAATCCGACGAGCCCGACGTCGGCCAGCAGTTTGAGCTCAAGCCGCAATGTACGCTCGTCACCTGGCGTGCCGGGCGTGCATTTTGTGGGCACTCGATTGATGGACGTCGCAAAATTACTGTTTCCCTTCCCTCCACGGCCCCCATGGGCGATGACAGCGGTTTGACCATCTTCAATGAAGTCAGCGAGTACCTCTGTGGTCTGGTCGTCATAGACGATAGTACCGACAGGGACGATAATGGTCAGGTCTTCTCCGGAACGGCCTGTGCAATTCGAGCCCCCTCCAGCACGTCCGTCCTGGGCCTCATACTGGTTCTGGTAGCGGAGGTCGAGCAGCGTCGTGAGCCGATGAGATGCGGTCATGATGATGTCGCCACCATGCCCACCATCGCCGCCATCCGGACCGCCACGTGGGACAAACATCTCCCTCCGGAAACTGCAAATGCCGTTTCCTCCGCGCCCGGCCCGGACGGTGATGCGAACTTCATCGACGAACATACGGTGGCACCATTCTGTGAACGGTTCAGTGGTTAGAATGAGAAAGTATACCCGACCCTGAGCCGAAGCGGCGGGGAGAATTCCCCCCAGCCGGGACTGGAACGGATGGGGGGAAAAGGAGAATCAGGATTTGGCTGGGATGGGATACACGCTGACTTTTCGTCTGCCTCGCCCACCTTCGAATTTGACTACGCCGCTCATCTTGGCAAACAGCGTATGATCTCTTCCAAGGTCCACATTGAATCCAGGGAAAAACTTGGTACCGCGCTGACGGACAATGATGCTCCCGGCCGTTACGGTCTGACCGCCATAGGCTTTCACCCCGAGATACTGTGGATTACTGTCACGACCGTTCCGTGATGATCCGCCGCCTTTGTTTGTTGCCATGGTAAGTCCTCTCGGTCCCGTTAAGCCGATGCAATATTTGTGATAAGCAGCTTGGTGAATCCTTGTCGGTGTCCGCGGGTACGGCGGTAGTTCTTGCGGCGTTTCTTCTTAAACACGGTGATCGAACGAGTCCGCCCGTGACGCACAATTTGGGCGGTCACCTTCGCGCCATTGATAAGCGGTTGTCCAACCACGAGACCGGCGTCGCCATGCACGAGACGGACTTGGTTGAGCTCGATCTGGGCTCCCACGTCTCCGGGCAAGCTTGCAACCTGAATCGTAGCACCGGATTCAACTCGATATTGCTTCCCACCCGTTTCAACGATTGCGTACATATCTCTTCTCCGAAATTAAAGAACGGTTCATTTAACATGTGGCAATGCGGACTGTCAAGACAATCGAGGAGCGTCTGTGGCTCAAGGCGCCGAAAGTCCCCCTCTTTGGAGGGCTAGGAGGGAGCGACCAGCGCCGCGTATGCTGAGCGCCACCTGGTCAGAGTAGAGATGAAAACATTCATGGCCCATAGCGAAAGTGAGTACGGAGAACATGCCCTACGCCAATAAGTTTGTCATCCGCACCTACCACCGAATTCCCGTGCGGTGTGTCATGTATTACTTAGGCGGCGACTTTCTTGGCAAGGGAACGGTGATGAATCTCTGCCGAAACGGGTTCCGAGTGTTGGGAGATCATCAAGTCGTACCCGGGATGGAACTTGTGGTTCGCATTACCTTTCCAGACAAGGATGAGCCGGTGGAAATCCAGCGGGTTGTGGTTCGTTGGGTGCGCGGCCTGTTGTTTGGTGTCAAAGTCGTCACGATGAGTCCGGATGGAGAAGATCGGATCGGAGCGTTTCTGAGTTCCCGCCTACGCGCGTACTGCGCTTCCTCCTAGT
>CABVRS010000119.1 GCA_902500745.1 uncultured Nitrospira sp. | reverse complement strand
AGTTTGGCCGCGACTCGGTCGATGAGGCTGCTGCTGACTAATGTCTTGCCGATACCGGCATTGGATTTCCAGCCATCGCGATTGGCGAAGAGGTAGGCAATCGAGACGGCGAGGAAATGATTTGGGTTCATGAGGCCGGAACGAGTGACGATCCCATGGCGATCGTTATCGGCGTCGTTCCCAAACGCCACGTCGAAACGATCTTTCAGCGCGATGAGATTGGCCATGGCATATGGGGATGAACAGTCCATGCGGATCTTGCCGTCCCAGTCCAATGGCATAAATCGAAACGTTGGATCGACGACCGGATTGACGACCTCGATGTTTAGTCCATATCGCTCCGCAATGGGTTGCCAGTAGGCCACGCCGGATCCACCGAGAGGATCAATGCCGAGTGTCAGCGTTGCCGATTTAATGACGTCTATCTTAATGATGTTCGCCAGATCATCGACGTAGGTATCAAGGTAGGCGTATCGATGTGTTGTGGAAGCCTGTCGGGCTTGTTCAATCGGAAGCCGGTTACATCCGCGGAGTTTGTTCGTCAAAAGAGTATTCGCCCTGTCCTCGATCCACTTGGTGGCTTGTGTGTCGGCGGGTCCTCCATGCGGGGGGTTGTATTTGATGCCTCCGTCTTCGGGCGGATTGTGCGAGGGGGTGATGACGATTCCATCGGCGAGGCCCGCGGTTCGGTGATGATTGTAGGTGAGGATCGCATGAGAGATGACCGGTGTCGGCGTGTAGCCGTTATCTCGATCGATCATGACCTCGACGCCATTGGCTGCGAGGACTTCAAGAGTGGTCACGAAGGCCGGTTCGGAGAGCGCGTGCGTATCCTTGCCTAAATACAGTGGCCCGGTCGTCTGCTGCGAAGTCCGATATTCACAGACGGCCTGAGTAATGGCGACGATATGGCTCTCATTGAAGCTTCGTTTCAATGAAGAGCCTCGATGTCCTGACGTGCCGAATGAGACGCGCTGTCCTCTATCCGAAGTATCGGGCTTCTCGGTCGAGTACACCGACAAGAGTTTCTCGACGTCGACGAGGATGGACGAGGGGGCTGGTTGTCCGGCGAGCTGATGAGGATTCATAGGAACAGGTGTAGTGCTATTGTCCGCTCGCTGTCAACTCTCGAGAGTCGACGACAAACAGGGAAGGCAAAGGTCTTTCTGGACACAGCAGAGATTATCGGTATGTTAAAAACTAGAGTCTATTGGGCGTGAAAAGGGTGATATTCGTCGCGCAAACCGTATCGATGCCGGGAAGAATCGTTGATAAATCCCTTGTAGAACGCCGAGTTGATAGATTTCGCAGAGGTGATCCGGTAAGATGCCGATAAGGGCTCGTACGTAGGATAAAGGGGGTGGTGTGTCTCGTTTGCGACTGGCTTTGTTGATCATGCTGGCCCTTGTGATATTGGCCGGGACCTTCCTTGCATTCTCACGGGAATTGACAGGGCAAGACTATCTCAAGGACTTTGTTCTTGAACAACTCGAAGAGAGCCTGGGGCGAAAAATCGACGTCCGTCGAGTCCGATTCATCCTCTTCCCAAGCATACGTACGGAACTGATCGATATCACAATACATGACCCACGATCGGAGCAAGTGGTGTTGACCGCAAAACGAGTCGATCTTGTTCTGCGTCTACTCCCGCTCCTCAAAAAGCAAATCGTTGGGAAGCGACTATTGATCGAAGAACCGATGTTGACGCTTCGGCGAAATGAAGGGGGCCGCTGGAATATTTTTGAGGAGGCGAACAGCCAGGCTGATACCGATCAGGAAACGATGGACATGATGGCCCGAACCTTTCGGGTTAAAGAAGCCAAGATCGCGAACGGCACGATCACGGTGATCGATGCGATGAGGCCAGACGGAATTCGGTCGGTCAAGCTGGAGCATGTCGAATTCGGTCTGTTGATCAGGCCGGAACGTGGTCATGGAGAATTGCATGCGTCGATCACGCATCAGGGTGCCCAAGGGGTATCGGCCGTCTCTCTTGATGGAGTGATTAAGCCAGCTGAGGCTCCGGTATCTTTGACGGGCGAGGAGACGGGTACTACGGCCTCGGGTTATCAGTTCGACGGACATATCGATGCGGCTGATCTGAGAATCCATGATGCGGCTGACTTCCTCGGCCCCAGACCGGTTTCGGAGCAGCTCCAGGGCACCGTGAATCTTCGGAGTACCATTCGAGTGATGCCGGGAATTGCTGGATACGACATGGTGCTGTCCGACATGACCGCGGGTTTGAGTGACATCACCCTGACCGGGCATGCGAATCTGGCCGGATTGTTGACTCCCCAGCCTACCTTTTCCGTTACGTTCTCCAGTACTCCCGTCGTGATCCATACGTTGCTGAACACGATTCCTCCGGAATGGATCCTCCCGCGGCTTCCCACGTTGCTGGTGGATCATCAGATCGACGGCAAGGTCCAGGCGATTCATGCCACGCTGACCGGATCCGCGACGACGGGTGCGCACATTTCAACCACGGGGGAGTTCCATATTCGAGAGGGGCAGGGGATTATTGGGCGAGATCGTACGATCGTGAAGGATCTGGCTGCGGTGGTGATGGTCGAGACCGGACGTGTTCGCATCACGAAAGTGACCGGAATGTACGGAGCGATGCATCTCACCGATGGAAAGGCCGACGTGTCGTTTCTTGAGGAAGGTCCATGGCTGGAACTGGAGGTTACAGGAGAAATGGCGGCGGCGCCGTTGGTTGAGTTTCTCGCCAAGACCGTGAAGGCCGAGTCGGTCACAAAGTTACTGGCTGGTATTCGTGATCCTGAGGGAACTGCGCTGACCACATTCCGTCTGGTTGGTCCGTTGGATCGAGGCGATGGCGTGACCTTTGCTGGGGGAGAGATTACCGCTCGCCAGGTCAGTCTGAGCCATGTCGCGTTGCCTGAACGCTTGACGGGGATGCAGGGGCGTTTCGTCTTGGCCGGAGGATCCACTCAGATCGAGCAAGTTATCGGGCATGTCGGAGGAACTGCTGTGCAGGTCCAAGGGACGATCACCGGTGGAACGACGAGCCTCTTTCAGGATTTCCTCATTCGTACACGAGGTGAGGCCTCCCAATTGGCGGGGCTGTTCGGATCCACGGCTATCAGTCCGGGTTCGTTTACGGGGACGCTGAGCTCGGCGGTGACATTATCAGGGGCCACATCGAAACCACAGATTCGAGGCTCAGTCGTCTTCGATGAAGCCAAAGTCGTGCTCGGCTCACTGGAAAAACCAATCGGGGCGCATGCCACGGTGGAGTTTGATGGCATCCTGCCTCCGCGAAGCGGCGTGACACTGGAGCAAGTGGCGCTCATCTTGCCTAAGATACAGATTCCTGCCAAGGGAACGATGCATCTTGGGGACCACTTTTTGATCAACATGGCGGTGACGACGAGAAGTTTGTCGATGTCGAGTTTGCCGGAATGGGTGTCCAAAGCTGGGCTTGAAGCGGGTAATCTTGATCTCTCGCTTGATATCAAGGGCAAAGGAACGGATTGGAAGGCGTGGAGAGTGACGGGATGGATGGGGATGACGAATGGGTTGATGGTCGTCAACGGCATCGATGGACATCTCCAGGATCTCTACGTTCGAGTACGATTTGAGCGTAATGAGATCGACCTCAAGCGGCTATCATTCAGACTTCAAGGTAGCGATCTTGCCGTAGAGGCCATGATTCGAAACTGGTCGGTGAAGCCTACCGTTACGGGTAAGATCGAATCCAATCAACTTGATTTGAGTCTGGTGATTCCAAAGGGTGGGCGGTCTCCAATACGAGAATTCCTTGAAACCTTAGCGGCGACGAGTCACGTCACGATGTCTGCGGCTGTCGCTAAGGGGCACTACAGACATATGAAATTCACGACGTTGTCTGCTCGAATGAATATTCAGGATGGCGTGCTTGATATCGACCGCTTGTCCGGTGAGTCCGTTCATGGCCACGTTGCCGGACGACTTGTGGTGCGCCTGCCCCCCAAGGCGCCGGCGGATAGTGATCTCTCCTTCAGAGTGACAGGAGTGGAATTTGATGATCTCTTGAGACTGGCCAACACGCAGGTTCATGGTGTGTCTGGAGAGGCCCGCCTGAGCGGAGTGCTTCGTGGACATGGACGCAACCCTCACGGAATCTATCCGTCACTGAATGGCAAAGTCGAGGTGCTGTTGGAAAACGGACGTATCCTTAAATCGAATGAGCGGGCGATATGGAAAATCATCAGTCTTTTGAACGTTCCCGCAGTACTGCAGGGAAAGGTTGATCTGGAAAAGGAAGGATTGCCGTATAATAGAATTACCGCGACCGTCGCGATTCAAAACGGCATGTTCCAGACGGAAAATCTGATCATCGATAGCCCGATTCTAAAGATTACGGCGGCCGGGAATTATGACTTGCCGACCGACCAACTGGATCTTGCTGTCGCGGTAAGCCCGTTCGGGTCGTATTCACAATTTCTCAAGACCATTCCACTCTTTGGCCGAATGATCGCAGGAGAGCGAAAAGGGTTAGCGACGGCGATGTTCACCGTAAAAGGAGTGATGGAAGACCCGGAGGTGACCTATCTGCCCGTGAAGTCCTTTGCATCCGGTCTATCAGGGTTGGCCCAACTTGCGATCGATGTGCTCACGAACACCCTAACTCTTTCGATCGACCTCGTCACACCCGATGAAGAAACCGGTGTGAAGCCACGGGATCTATCCCCCTCACCGGCTCCTGCCATTCCGTGACCGACCTCGGTTCTTGACCGACCCCCGAGCGCATGCTAGCATCACGGTTACGATGTTAAACGCATTCGCCGGGTTTGTATCGAGGTTGGGAAACCCCATCGGGCCGTGTCAGAGTGCATGTCGAACACCCTCACGCGGTGGGCATTGTCATGTACCCATCCTGGACGTGTCCTCCATATCTTGCCGGCTGTCGTCATTCCGGTAAGCCATCTATGAAACGCAGCACAACCTCCCAGCCAGAAGCGGCAACTCTGTTTATCGCGGCCAGCGAGTACGACTCGAATCTGTATTACGCGACGCGATTCATTGCTCCAGATTCATTTATCTATCTGGAAGTCAAGGGCGAGCGGCTGATGGTCATGAGCGATCTTGAAATGGATCGTGCCAAGACCCAGGCGTCAGTGGATCACGTGCTTTCCTATTCAGAAATCGAGCGGAAGGCCAAGAAGCAAGGGATCAAGGCCCCGACGACGATTGATATTGTGCACATCGTCTTAAAAGAGTTCAAAGCTCGCCGGCTGTTGGTGCCTGCTAATTTCCCATTTATTTATGCCACGCGATTACAGGAACTGGGGTATAGCCTCAAGCCGAAACGCGATCCGTTTTATGAGCAGCGTGTCATCAAAAGTGCGGAGGAAGTTCGGCATATAGAGCTGTCCCAGCGGGCTACGGAAGAGGCCGTCACTTCGGCCCACGATCTGCTTCGGCGGGCGACGATCCGCGATGGAGAACTCTGGTGTGACGGATCCGTCTTGACTGCTGAGCGGGTCAAGCAAGTCATCAACGTGGAACTCATGAAGCGCAACTGTGTGGGCCAACATACGATCGTGGCAGGGGGTGAACAGGCTTGTGATCCGCATAATGAGGGAAGCGGGCCGTTGCCGGCTCATCGCAGCATTATCTTTGACGTATTTCCCCGATCTGCGACAAGCCGCTATTTTGCCGATATGTCACGCACCGTCATTCGTGGGACCGTAAGCCCGGAGTTGAAACGGTTGTATGGCGCCGTGAAGGATGCTCAGGAGGAAGCGATCACCAAGATCAAGGATGGTGCCGATGGAATGAAGATCCATCAAGGCATCTGTTCGCGTTTTGAAAAGGCCGGATATAAGACCGGCTTGGTGAACGGACGGATGCAGGGCTATTTTCATGGGACCGGGCATGGGGTCGGACTCGATATTCACGAAGCGCCTCGCATCAGCCGAACGGGGTCGCTCCTTCAAGAGGGGCACGTCGTCACCGTTGAACCAGGGCTGTATTATCCCGGGTTAGGTGCGGTTCGAATCGAAGACATGGTGTTAGTCACGAAAGACGGCTGCCGCAACCTCACCAATTTCCCGAAAGTCTTTGAGCTCGAATAGCTCATTTCAGGATTCGCGCGCTCCCACCAATGGCTTCAGATCGGCACATCACGTCGAGTGACAGTCGATGGCTCACTCATTCCACTTTCTAGAGGATATTGCCACGGCGGACTTGGCGTTTGTGGCGTCCGGGGATTCCCTCCAAGAACTTTTTTGCGGGGCTACGTGCGCCCTCATTGAAGCGATGGCCGACCCTTCGACAGTCGGGTCGACCTGGCGGAAGCCGGTGGAACGAGCAGAGGAAGATCCTGCCGAACTGTTGTTTGATTGGCTCTCGGATCTGGTGTACTGGAAAGATGCGGATGGAGTCGTCTTTAGTACATGTGAACT
>CABVRS010000118.1 GCA_902500745.1 uncultured Nitrospira sp. | reverse complement strand
AGACCTGTTGCTCTTGCTGCGGTTTAGTCTCCTTGGTCACCGGATAGACGGTGAAGGGAATCTTGAAAAGCTCGGCCCAACTCGCGCAGGTGTCATGATTCGAAATGATGACAGGAATGTCGATATGCAATTCATCTCGGCGATGGCGTTGCAGTAAATCGGCCAGGCAATGGTCTTGCTTGGACACCAACATGCCCACACGGGTTCGTCGGCTACAAGGATGTACCTCATAGCGCATGTCGTACACGTTGGCGATAGCCTGAAAGGCCGACGGGATGTCCTCAGGAGGGATCTGAAAGCCCTCGGTTGAAAATTCCATCCGCATGAGAAAATCGTTTGTTTCCTCGTCCGTGTGATGGTCGGAGTCGAGAATGTTGCCGCCGAAGTCGTGGATGAACCCAGAGACCCGTGCGACGATGCCTGAACGGTCTTTGCACTGGATGAGGAGGATAATCGAATCCTTCTTTCGTGCGGTCACTGGATTTCTCCTTTGTGAGGAATGGTTGTCGGACACGTCACCAAATAAAAATCAGCACTCATCCGTTCGGTGTGGGCACAAGGCGTCCCACAAGGTCGAACGCTGCCGCATCGGTGATCTCGATTTTGCAGAAGGATCCGGCCGTGGGATGGGAAACCGTTAGGTCCGACGAGGACTGCGTCGCGATGTCAGTCGCCCCTTCATCGATGTACACAACACCATCGATCTCAGGAGCGAGGCCCTCGTGCCGCCCTTCTAGGACATGCTCGGTTTCTTCCGAGCGGCCGTCGACGAGCACGTCGAGGACAGAGCCGATTTTGGCTCTCCCCTTGGCGGCGGCAATCGACTCCTGCATTGAGAGGATGACATTCCGACGCTCATCCATGACGTCTCGCTCGACTTTTTCACCGAAGTCGACCGCGGAGGTCCCTTCTTCATCGGAGTAGTGAAATACAGCGACCCGATCGAATTGCGCCTGTTCCACATACGTAGATAGTTCGCTGAAGGCGAACTCGGTTTCTCCAGGAAACCCGACAATGAACGCGGTGCGGAAGAACACATCTGGAATGCGTGTACGGATCCGCTCGACCAGCGACTCAATCGCCTTGCGATCACCGAGCCGATGCATCCGCTTGAGCATGCGATCACTGATATGCTGAAGAGGCATATCAATATACTTGGTGATCTTTTCTTCTCCGGCATACAGATCCAGCAAATCATCCGTCACTTGCTGAGGATAGAGGTAGAATGGGCGGATCCACTGTAAGCCCTCTACCTTCACGAGCTCACGGAGTAGCTGAACCAGGCCTTGGCGAAGACCCAGATCGACTCCATAGTTGATCGTGTCCTGGGAGATAAGGTTGATCTCCTTCACACCTTCGCGCGCCAACTGTTGTGCTTCTGCCACGATGGATTGGACCGGTCGGCTGCGCTGTTTGCCTCGCATCAGTGGAATCGCGCAGAAGGCACAGTTGCGATTGCACCCTTCTGCAATCTTCACGTAGGCGCTGTGGTGCGTGCCCAGCCTCATGCGAGGCGCCAATTCGTCATAGAGATAGGGCGGTTGACTCATCCAGAGGCGACGATGCCGTTTTTTGGGGGTGAGGAGGTCGCGGCAGATCTCCGCGATTTTGCCGAACTCGCCGGTGCCGACTACTGCGTCCAACTCCGGTAGTTCCTTCAGCAAATTTCCTTGATAGCGTTGGGCTAAGCAGCCGGCGGCGATCAGAACGCGACACGCTCCATCTTTCTTCAAACGACCGTGTTCGAGAATGGTGTTGATCGACTCTTGCTTCGCTTCTTCAATGAAGCCACAGGTATTGACGATGACTACTTCTGCTTCTTGGGGATCGCCGGTGAGCTGAAATCCCTCTGTGACGAGGGAGCCCAGCATGATTTCCGAGTCCACTTGATTCTTTGAACAGCCAAGATTCACAAAGCCGATAGTGGTTTTTTGCGGACTGGATCCGATCAGGGATCCGTGCCTGCCCTTTTGGACTGCCGGTTTTGTACTTCGGGGAATGATCAATGGCTGGGACATGGGGGCAGTCTACGGGAGGGTTAAAAAGACTGTCAATTAGACCCTTGCGGGAGATCGATCAATTCCCCTAGAGTGCGCCTCATGATTCGAACCTTTCAGGGCATCAAGCCGACGGTCTCGAAGTCCTGCTTTATCGAAGAAACCGCGGTCGTGATCGGCGATGTGGTGATGGGTGAGGCGTGCAGCGTCTGGTTCCACGCCGTGATCCGCGGCGATGTGAATTACATCCGGATCGGGAATCGGACCAACGTTCAGGACCTCTGCATGCTGCATGTGACTCATGACACTCATCCACTGATCATTGGGAGTGAGGTCACGATCGGCCATCATGTGGTGCTACACGGCTGTACGATTCAGGATCGTGTGTTGGTAGGAATGGGCGCCATCATCATGGATGGTGCCGTGATTGGTGAAGATTCAGTGGTCGGAGCCGGGGCTTTGGTCGTCGAAGGTACGATCGTGCCGCCGAAAAGTCTAATCCTGGGCTCTCCGGCGAAGGTCAAGCGGCCAGTCACAGAGAAGGAGGTGGCTTGGATCAAGGAATCGGCAGAGAATTATGTGCGGTATGCCAACCAGTACTTGTCCGATTCCGGGAAGAACGCGGGTTTTAAAGTCTGAAAGCTAGAAAGTTTACGTTATGACTTTACAACTTTTTGACTTTTTACCTTTCGCATTCCGATCCGAACAAAACAGATCGGGTCACCGACCAGCGCTGTGGGATACTGTTCGCGCTCCACATGGTAGGGAATCTTGTGCCGATGACACCAGTCTGCGATCCATACGACTTCTTCTGTTGACGTGGTGACCAAACCCGGCACACTTAATTTAGTCAGACAGCGATTCACGATCGTTTGGACAACCCTCCGTTCTTTCTGAAATCCTACCGGATTGAATGTGACCGGATCAGCTCGACCGTAGGATAACGGCGCTAGATGGGGGAATCGTTCCGGATCGTTCAACACGCTGACCATCCAGATATGATCGAACTGACCTTGTGCCATAGCGGCATCGCAGGCATGAAAACGGAACGGGACGTTGCGACAAGCACGATTAAGCACGGTCACTTCGAGACGTCGGAGATTATAGGGTTCAACATGGCGGTGACGGTCGATCGCCTCGGCCAGCAAGGCCGGCAGCTCTGTCACGCCGGCTCCCACATACAAACTACGCCCACCCGGCGATAATGTCCTGACGACAACCTCGGCCACGTTGCTCCCCAATCGCCGACAGGGTTCCCGTTTCTTCCGCCAGAACTCCTCACCACCCTCGTAGCAGTAGACGGATTCCAAGGCCTTGTAGTCGAGGTGATCAAACACAGAAGCGATGGCTTGACGAGTTGAAGCTGAAAGAGATTTTCTCATTGGAGAAGGCTAGGCTTTCCCTTTCGACTGGAAGCCGATCCGTCGTGTTGGTGGACCGGAAGGTGGTTGCAGCAGCGGGAGCAATTTCTCATAGAGGTCGAGTAGAGACGAGTCATGCTCAAGCAACGTGCGATCGATTTCGGCCAGCCGCTTCAGAACGGCCTGATTGGCGGCGATCTGTTCGCGCAGCCGCACAAAAGTTCGTACGACAAAGACACTCATGTGAACCGCTCGCTCGCTGTGGAGAATGTTGGCCGCCATCACGGCGCCGTGCTCTGTGAACGCCCAGGGGCGAAACCGAGGATCTCGGTGCTTTTGTGAACCGGTCACAGATTGTGACCAGTTCTGGGTGATCCCTGTCATTCCCGTAGTTTGTGAGCTTGAGGTCGCAGTTTGCGATCTCAACCGAATCACCTCCGTAGCAGTCAGTTGAAACGCAAAGTCTTCGGGGAACCGTGCGGCATTGCGTTTGACGGCTTGGTTGAAGGCTTTCGTCGTGACTCTATACAGCCTGGCCAAGTCCGCATCCAGGATGACCCGTTGGTTTCGAATGACCAGAATCAGCGGCTCCAAAGAACCTGGAACGTGACCGGATTGTGGTGATGGCATACGTTATTATCCTCCCGAGCGAGCCTTGGAAGTCTAACCAAAAACGGTCGATGAAAGCTATGCAGGTGGCTGGCCGGCCAACGCCATGACCGTTGCCGTAACTCCATTGGTGACTGAAGCGATGAAGTCAAGATTCAGTGTCTCGAGCGTATCGGTCGCTCGATGGTAGTGGGGATTACGGAAGTTTGCTGTATCCGTGAGCATGACGGCAGGAAACCCGTGCTCCCAGAAGGGGGTGTGGTCACTTCGCCTCGTATCCGGTAGCAGCTCTCCGTTGCCCGGCACGATCAATGGAACGACAGGAAGATGTGGCTTCATCGCGTGAGTGACGGAGCCGGTCAAGGCCTGGGATCGTTCGTTGCCGATCACGGCAAGGAAATCTCCGGTTGTGGGGACCGCGATGGGGACACCCGGAGGGATCTTCTGCGACCCTTCTTGATGGCTGGCATAGCCGACACATTCCAATATGATGGCTCCGTGGATGGCCGCACTGGTCTCGCTGAGGAACGAGGCATAGGCTGCGCTGCCAAGCAAGTTCTCTTCCTCGAGGTTAAAGGCAATGAGACGAAGCGGCCTGATCAGTGGCATTTCTCGAACCTGGCGAGCAACCTGGAGGATCACGGCAAGCGCGCTCGCATTATCATCGGCGCCTGGAGAGCCTTCTACCGTATCGAAGTGCGCGCCGAGGATCAGTGGCGGCAGTGAGCCATGCGCGGAGGCCGGAGGCGCTGTCGCAATGACGTTGCGATAGGTGCCACTTAAGGCATGGAATGACTGCGTTGTGACAGTAAGACCTGCTTCTGAGAATTCCCGATGCAGGTACGCTTCTGCCTGCTGTAAGTGGGTTGGTGAGGTGAAAGGATGTCGTTCTCCCACTAGCGCCTGAAGGTCTGCTGTGAGTTGGTTACGATCAACGGGCACGGAGTTGGTTTCCGTTTGGCGAACGATCAAGTGACGATTTCGGTCCCGATTCCTTTGCGCGTAAAGATTTCCAGCAGCACAGCATGAGGTATGCGGCCATCGATGATGTGGGCCTTATGGACTCCCTCGGCCAACGCGTCGAGGCAAGCATGCACTTTTGGGATCATACCTTCGGTGATCGTCCCCTTCTTCATCATGCGTTGCACATCTTTGCGAGACACGGTGGAAAGGTGGCGCCCATTGGCATCACGAATCCCTTTGATGTCGGTCATCATCAGCAGTTTCTCCGCCCGCAAGGCTCCCGCTATGGACCCGGCGACGAGATCGGCATTGATATTATAGGTATTGCCCTCACGGTCTGTTCCGATAGGAGCGATGATCGGAATATAATGATCCTCCTGGAGGTTTCGAAGCAAACCTGGATCGACTTTCTCGATATCCCCGACCAACCCAAAGTCGCCCTCTCCATCTTCTCCTTCCAAATCACGATCGATGCTTTCCGCCCAGGCCTTGGCCGTCAACGGTTTGCTCAGGATCAACCCACCGTCTTTCCCGCTCAATCCGACGGCGCTGCCGCCATGTCGGGTGATGAGGTCCGTGAGTTCCATGTTGATTTTCCCCGCCAGGACCATTTCGACGATTTCCATCGTGGCGGCGTCGGTGACGCGAACGCCGTGCCGGAACTTGGCTGGGATGCCGAGGCGATCAAGCATCTTATCGATCTGGGGTCCACCGCCGTGAATGATGACAGGGTTGATGCCGACATACTTCAGCAGGACGACATCTTGCGCGAACCGTTCCTTGAGCGATGCGTCGGTCATCGCGTGGCCGCCGTATTTCACGACTACGGTCTTGCCGCGAAACGTCCGGATGTACGGCAGCGCTTCGATCAAGACATCGGCTTTTTTGATGAGTTTGTTCATGCGCAACTCCAGGGGATTCGGCTTATCGAGGCCAGGGATACGTGATGAATGAAGGTGATAGCCCTCAGAGGATATACCGACTCAAGTCTTGATCCTTCACGATGTCTTTCAGGCGTTCACGCACGTAGGTGGCGGTAATACTGATCCGCTTGTCCGGCCAGCTGGGCCCTTCAAACGAAATGTCTTCGAGCAAACGCTCCATGATGGTGAACAGCCGGCGTGCGCCGATGTTTTCGGTTTGCTCGTTCACCTGCACGGCGATCTCCGCAATTTCCTCGAGTCCATCCGGTGTGAAGTCGATCGAGAGGCCTTCTGTGGCCAGCAACGCTTGATATTGCCGGACTAACGCCCCTTTCGGTTCCGTGAGAATACGGACAAAATCGTCTTTGGACAAGGGGCTGAGTTCGACACGAATGGGAAATCGCCCTTGAAGTTCCGGGATCAAATCGGACGGCTTCGCGACATGAAAGGCCCCGGCGGCGATGAAGAGGATATGATCCGTCACAACCGGACCGTGTTTGGTCGTGACCGTGCACCCTTCCACGATGGGGAGCAGGTCCCGCTGGACGCCTTCTCGCGACACGTCGGGGCCCATGGTGCGTTCGCGGCCGGCGATCTTGTCGATTTCGTCGAGGAAGACAATGCCTGTCTGCTCCACCTTGGTGATGGCTTCACGAATGGCATCATCCATATCGATCA
>CABVRS010000117.1 GCA_902500745.1 uncultured Nitrospira sp. | reverse complement strand
CCGCGTCCCAAGAACAGAAAGTTCCGTTTCTTATAATAGCGCTTGGCGATCGCCACCATTTCAGCCTCTCGCTGCAGCACACTCTCCACCAACACCGGGAGACGGACCAACCGGTCCAACCAGGCCTTGCCGTCGGCCTCCTTCATCACATTACGAACTCGAGCAAAATGCAAGGCCAATAAATAGAGCGCGGTCAGCTGTGCCGTAAAGGCTTTGGTCGACGCGACTCCGATTTCAGGGCCACAATGGGTGTATAGCACCCCATCCGACTCACGCGCCAACGTGCTCCCTACAACATTGACGATGGAGACAACGCGTGCGCCCTTCCCCTTCGCCTCCCGTGCGGCAGCCAGCGTATCAGCCGTCTCTCCGGACTGAGAAATCGTGATGAACAAATCGTTTTTCCCGACGAGCGGATTGCGATATCGAAACTCGCTGGCGATGTCGACCTGCACAGGCGTGCGGACCATTTCCTCGAACAAATACTTGCCGACCTGCCCCGCATGCCAGGACGTCCCACAGGCGACGATCCAAACCCGCTCAACCGCGGCGAATTCTTTTGGTGTGAGACCGATATCCGGCAGATCTGCCTCCCCAGTGTCGTAAGAATATCGGCCGCGCATCGTATCCAGAATCGTCTGCGGCTGTTCATGAATTTCTTTCAGCATGAAGTGAGGATAGCCACCCTTCTCCGCTGCTGAGGCATCCCACGTGATCTTCGACGATTTTCGCGCCACCGCATGACCATCAGCGTCCGTGAGATCTACCCCATGCTGTGTCACAACCGCGACGTCGCCTTCTTCGAGATAGGTCACCTCTCGTGTATGTGCGAGCATCGCCATGACATCCGACGCGACGTAGGACGCATCTTTTGTTCGACCGACCACCAAGGGGCAACCCGAGCGGGCAGCGATCAACGTACCGGGCTCTCCCTCCGAGATGACGGCCAATGCATAACTTCCCCGTACGTCTTTTGTGGCAAACCGAACCGCCTCAGCCAGCACACATCCTTTCTGAAGATACTTATCGATGAGATGCGCGACCACCTCGGTATCGGTTTCCGATTGGAATTTGTACCCATCTTTCACTAGCTGCTGCTTCAACTGCTGATAGTTTTCGATAATCCCGTTGTGAACCAGCACACAGCCTTTCGAGCGATGCGGATGGGCATTCTGTTCAGACGGTTTCCCATGAGTGGCCCAGCGGGTATGCCCGATGCCGACCGTCCCCTTCAGTTCCTTGGCTTTGAGCGAGTTTTGAAGATTAATCAGCTTCCCTACACTCCGCCTGACCGCAATCTTCTCACCCTGCAGAACGGCGACACCCGATGAATCGTATCCACGATATTCCAACTTCGCCAACCCTCCGATGAGGATGGGCACCGCATCTTGATCACCGACATATCCGATAATTCCACACATGGCTTGTACCCCGAGATCAGATTAAACTAATGGGCGGACGAATGGTCATCGTCGCCCTTTCCCCGACTTTGCACGCGGCTTCTTCGGCCTGCGAAACGCTTTCCTAGCCGTTGGCTTCGTGGCTTCCTTCGGATGTCCAGACGTTCCATTGGATGTACCGACCGCCAGCACAGTGCGCCGTTTGGCCACCCATCCGACTCGATTCATCTGCGCGACACGGGCAATCGCCAATGAATCAGGCGGGACATCCTGGGTCACCGTCGTTCCCGCCGCTACTACTGATCCCTCACCAATCGTCACCGGTGCAATCAACTGGGTATCGCTACCCAGAAATACGTTCTTGCCGATCACCGTTCGATGCTTGCGAACGCCGTCGTAATTGCACGTAATGGTACCGGCCCCAATATTCACGCCTTCTGCGATCGTCGCATCCCCCAAGTAACTCAGGTGGTTGGCCTTGGAGCCCTCCCCCAATTCAACTTTCTTCATCTCGACAAAATTTCCGACCTTTGCTTTTCTCCTCACCACGACACCTGGGCGAAGATGCACGAATGGACCGAGATGCGCGTCATCGTCGACTTGAGACTCACATAAGACCGACGAATCCAGGATCTCGACCCGATTGCCGATGACACAATCGGTGATGCGGACACCGGAACGGATCGTGGTTCCCTCCCCGATCATCGTGTTCCCTTCGAGAACTACGTTGGGGTAAAGAACCGTATCCTTTCCGATGGTCACACGGGCATCAAGCCATACTGCGCCGGGATCTCGCATCGTGACGCCGGCATCGAGCCAGCGTTCTCGAATCTGCTGCCGGACAACCTGTTCGGCAGTCGCCAATTGCTGCCGCGTATTGACCCCCAACCCTTCGTCCGGATCTTGAAGCGTTACGGCGGCGACACGCTGGCCTTGGGCCACCGCCATCCGTACGATATCGGTCAGATAGAATTCACCCTGTGCATTATCAGGTCGCAATGTGTCCAGCGCGTCGAAGAGAAATTCTCCGGATACGACATAGGTGCCGACATTGATTTCGTTGGTGGCTCGTTCTGTTGAAGTCGCATCTCGATCTTCGACAATCTTGAGCACATCGGACGAAGTGAGATCGCCATGATGAGTACCGGACTCCCGACGAATAACCCGGCCGTACCCACGAGGGTCATCGAGCCTCGCGGTCAGGATGGTGACCGTGGCACCCTGTGACTGATGAACCCGTACGAGATCGCGCGCCGTCTGTTCCTTTAATAACGGAGTATCCCCATTGAGGATGAGATACTGTGTCGGCCTTGCCGTTTTTTCGGAGAGAAACACCGGACGGCCCTGCATCACGGCATGGCCGGTTCCCAGTTGCTTTGCCTGTTCGACAATGCACACCGCCTCAGCTCTCGATCTGCCCGCAATACCCATCTCGATCACTTGCCGAACTCTATCGGCCTGATGCCCGACCACCACGGCAATGCGATGACCCGCCAGACGCAAGGCGACATCGACTGCGTAAAGAACCATCGCTTGTCCCGCGACCTGATGCAGAACCTTGGCATGGTTGGAGTTCATCCGCTTGCCCAAGCCGGCAGCCATCACAATGACTCCTAAGCCGGGAACAAGAGAGGAAGGCTTGTGGTGATTCGTCGCGTGTTTCATAGCCACTCCGAGAAAGAGACTGCCCCAACGTCAGCGTGCCAACACAACCATTTATCTATCTATCCGATCGGGACTCCGGCATCCGGCTGTTTAACCTTGTCCCACTTCGTATCCGCGTTCAACGCCGATGCGATTGTACCGGAGGGTGTGTAGAGACCTCCGGAGACAATCAGTTTCATCGCTTCCTCGATGCTGATATCAACGGACGTCACTTCCCGTTCAGGGACGAGCAGAAAATAACCGGACGTAGGATTAGGTGAGGTCGGGACATAGACATGGATCAATGCATCGTGACCCAATGTCGTGGCCTCGCCTTTCGTTATCCCAGTCACAAATGCGAAACAATAATGTCCGTTCTTGGGAAATTGGATCAAGACAACACGCCGATACGACCCTCGCTCCGAAAAAGAAAGAATATCCATCATCGACTTTAAGGTGGAATAAATCCCGCGGACGAGAGGCAACCGGTTGAGCCAATCCTCCCAATGCCCGACGATCTGGCGCCCGATGAAATTTGCCCCAAACAACCCGACAAAAAAGATAAGGAGAACCAGGGTCACAATGCCTAATCCCGGAATATAGTGGTCCGGCACCAATTCCGCCATGGCATCGCCCAGAATGCCGTCAAGAGCGGTAAAGAGCGTCTTCAGAATAAGGATCGTGCCCCAGATAGGAATGACGACGAGCAGGCCCGTCAGAAAGTACCGTCTTAGTGCGGTCTTGAGCATGAATTACCGAGACATAGTCAATGGGAGAATATTCGAAGGTTTATCTTACAGAGTTCTAGACAGACCTCGCAAGCGTTTTATTGTAATTTTCAACAAGTTAGACGGTCGATTCAGTGGAATTTCTGAAGGGTACCGGTCTTGCTATTCGCGTTGAGCTGACATAGGATCGGCCTCCCAATTGAATAAGGAAAAAGGACGCTACCAGGATTGACAATGCCGAGGGTCTCCCGACAACCACCAGGCATCTTCATTACGCTGGAAGGCGGTGAAGGAAGCGGGAAAACGACACAGGCTCGCAGGCTCTGTACGTATCTTACCGCCCAGGGTCTGAGCGTACTGCGTACACGCGAACCGGGAGGGACACTGCTTGCCGAACGGATTCGTACTATCCTCCTCAACCGCTCCAAAGAATCCGTCGCTCCTGAGACAGAAGCCTTGCTCATTCTGGCGGCAAGGCGTCAACATGTCGATCATGTCATCAAGCCAGCCCTTGCACAGGGAAAGGCCGTGGTCTGTGATCGATTCTCCGACTCGACCATGGCCTATCAGGGCTATGGTCGTGGTCTGGATCTTCGGACCTTACGCACGATGAACGATTGGGCGACCGGGAAACTCGTCCCCCACCTCACCTTGATGTTCGACGTTCCCGTTTCCGTCGGACTTCGGAGAAGGCGAGGCGACGGCTCCACGCAAAATCGAATGGATCGAGAAGCCGAACAGTTCCACAAGAACGTGCGGGCAGGGTTTCATGTATTAGCCAAAAAAGAGCCACGCCGCATCCTGCTGATTGACGCGTCTTCATCCCTTGAATCTGTCGAACGCACAGTTGAACAGTGCGTGACCAGCTGGCTCAAACGCCACCGTTTCCCACAACCACATCGCCGTTAGCATCCATGCCCTTCGCTGACATCACAGGCCACGAACAGTCCATCTCCTTACTCCAAGCGAGTGTGCGCAATGGGCGCCTGGCCCATGCGTATCTCTTTCACGGTGAAGCCCGGATCGGAAAGAGGATGACCGCAGTACGACTGATTCAGGCTTTGAACTGCGAACAGCCTTCCCACGCAGACAATTTCGACAGCTGTGGTCACTGTCGATCCTGTATGCAAATAGTCGCGCGGACTCACCCTGACTGTTTCGTGATCGAACCCGATCCAGAATCCGCGACGCCTCAAATCAAAATTGAGCAGGTCCGAGAGATCGAACAGCACTTCGTGTATCGACCACTCATCGGCGAACGGAAGATCTGCCTCATCGACGAGGCTGACCAACTGACCATCGGCGCGGCTAACGCGCTCCTCAAGACCTTAGAAGAACCGCCCGGTCATGGGCTCTTCATTCTGGTCTCCAGCCGACCTCATGCGCTTCCGATCACCATCCGATCACGCTGCCACGCGCTCCGGTTCACCACGCCGGCCCGCACACAAGTCGAAGCGGCGGTGATACTCAAGCGTGAGCTCCCCCCTGCTGATGCCCACTTCCTTGCCGTCCTTGCTGATGGCCGCATCGGGGAAGCGCTCGAAACCAATGTGACGGAAGTTCGGGCGCGACAAAAGGAATGCCTCGCGTTAGTACAGTCCCAGTCGTTGACATCAAGCACGGCCATTCTTGCCGCAGCCGAAGCGTTGGCGAAATCAGACCGTGGGACGGAAACACTCAGCTGGCTCACACGATGGATCCGTGATGTTGTCATCGTCATCGTGGGTGGAGATCAGGACCAGCTTCTTCACCTCGACCAACTGGTTGACTTACGGCAATACGCCAAGCGAGCGGACATCGACCTCCTCTTGACGCTTTTGCATGACATCGAGCGCTTCCAGCAGCAAGCCACGCGGCACCTGAACGTACAGATGGCTCTGGAAACGACCTTGCTTCGCCTGCGCGAAGCACTCGGGCTCGTCCCAACAACGGTCTCTGTCTAGAAATAGACGCCGCCAACCTGATATCTTGCCTCCGTTATGGCCAAGGACAACACCTTTTACATCACCACCCCGATCTACTACGTGAACGACGTTCCGCATATCGGCCACGCATACACCACCATCGCAGCCGACGTGCTGGCCCGCTATTGGCGACTACGCGGACGCGAGGTGTTTTTTCTCACCGGTCTCGATGAACACGGCCAGAAGGTTCAGCAAGCCGCAACTAAGGCCGGCATCAACCCGCAAGTGCACTGCGACAAACTCGCACCGCAATTTGAGATTCTCTGGAAGAAGCTGAACATCTCGAATACCGCCTTCATCAGGACAACGGACTCCCAGCATAAATCCATCGTCCAACGCTACCTCCAGCAGCTCTACGACAAGAGCCTCATCTACAAGGCCTCCTACACCGGTTGGTATTGTACATTTGATGAACGATTCTGGACTGAGAAGGACGTCGAGAACGGGCTCTGTCCCGACTGCAAGCGGCCCGTCGAGCAACTCAGCGAACACAATTACTTCTTCAAAATGGGTCAGTACCAAGACCAGTTACTCGACTATATCAAAAAACATCCGTCTTTCATCAGGCCGGAATCGAGGCGAAATGAAGTCTTAGGGTTTCTGCAAACCCAGAAGCTCGGCGACCTCTCGATTTCCAGGCCGAAGTCACGCCTCTCCTGGGGTATCGACCTGCCGTTCGATACGGACTACGTCACCTACGTCTGGTTTGACGCCCTGGTCAATTACATCTCCGCGTTGGAATATCTCCCGCGAGAAAAGCCGGTCGGCGCACGCGTCTGGCCTGCCACTGTCCACCTTGTCGGCAAAGACATCCTGACCACCCACGCTGTGTATTGGTCCACAATGCTGATGGCATTGAATCTTCCACTACCGGAAACAATCTTTGCCCATGGGTGGTGGACGGTGGATGGTGAAAAGATGTCGAAGAGTCGCGGCAACGTCGTTGATCCGAACACGATGGTTGAGCACTTTGGAGCAGATGCATTTCGCTA
>CABVRS010000116.1 GCA_902500745.1 uncultured Nitrospira sp. | reverse complement strand
ATTACTTCCGAACCCCTTACCAACGAACAAGGCCCGTAGCCCACGTCAAGCCGCCGCCAAAGCTGCCCAGAAGCACGAGGTCTCCGGGCGAGATCTTTCCGCTGCGGGCCGCATCATCGAGGGCGATTGGAAGAGATGCTGACGACGTGTTGCCATATCGTTCAATCACCGATGCTAAGCGATCAGGCCCGATACCTAAACGATTCGCGAGTTGAGACAAGATGCGCCCATTCGCCTGATGGAGCACCACCTGCTTGATATCATCCAGGCGGATACCAAATTCCTTCACGATCTCTATCACAGCACGTTCGACGCGTCGAACGGCCAACCGAAAGAGCGGTGCCCCTCGCATATGGAGCGCATAGCCTCCGGCTCGCACCGTATCGGAAGACAACGGTACCCGTGATCCACCACCAGGCACACGAATGAGCCCGTGGTGTGCCCCATCTGCGTATACCTTCACGCCGAGAATTCCTCGGCCCTCAGAGCTGTGGTCGTCTTCGCCATGAATCATGACGGCTCCAGCTCCGTCTCCAAATAACAGCGTCGTGGCTTCATCCTGGTGATCGAGCGATCGCGATTTCACCTCTGCTGCGATCACAAGACAGGTCCGCACGTGGCGACTCTGTATCATGGCTTGTGCCATGGAAAGGCCGTATAAAAAACCGGAGCAGGACGCCGACACGTCAAAGGCTCCCACTTGCCGACATCCCAAGCTTCGCTGAACGGAGCACGCGGTTGATGGAAACGCCATATCAGGAGATGTTGTGGATAGGATGATGGCATCGACGGAGGAAGGCGAACATCCAGCGGCATCGAGGGCTTGACGCCCTGCCGCAATGGCCATATCGGAAGACGCCTCCTGCTCTGCAGCCCAACGCCGTGTCCGAATACCGGTGAGCCGTTCAATGCCAGCCGGAGGTACCCCCGTCATGCGGGCGATCTCCTCGTTGGTGACGACACGGGACGGAAGATAGCTGCCTGTTCCGATGATCCGCGGTCGAACCATTCCCCTAACCCCTCATTACTTCTAAAGAAATTTCTCACACACTAGAACACGAGTGAGGAATCGGATTATAGGGAGCCTCAGCAGGTAGGTCAACCAAACCCAGCCTGTGATTGCTTTTTATCTGTTTCCTTGTTATGTGTGTCGAATATGCGTTTCATAGGTTTTCATCCCGTCGTTCATCCACGATCCAAATCCATACGTATTCACCTAGCAGGGTGTCTGGCCCTTGGGTCTCTCTTTCTCGTCTCATGCGCCGGTGATATCACTCCGAGCGACGTTCGGAGTGGGCTTAAGAAGGTCATCGGTGGAACGGATGAGCAAATTTTTATCGGTGATACCGTCGACAATCACTACCACCCCAACGTGATCATGAAGCGGGGGGAAGCGTATTTTGAGAAGGAAGAGTATGCGGAGGCCTTAGTGGAATACAACCACTTCATGGACCTTCATCGCAATCACGTGCTAGCTCCCTACGCCGCATTCAGAATCGGAGAAATCCATTTCAAGATGGCCAAGACGATCGATCGGGACCCCGAACCGATGCAGAAGGCCATCACGGCATTTGAACAGATGAGAAAAGACTTTCCCGGCAGCCGCTATGATGCACAGGCACAACAAAAGCTTGAGGAGTGCCACAATTGGATCGCTCAGATGCATCTCTTCGTGGGGCAATTTTATTACCGACGGGGGTCCTATCTTGCCGCCGCTCATCGGTTCGGACAGGTCATCAAAACCTATCCGGATAAGCCGGTTGCCTCCGATGCATTGTATTTCCAGGCCAAGGCATACCATGAAATGGGAGCCGACGATTGGGCCAGGGACAATCTCGTCGTGCTCTTAGATAAACATCCGAACAGTACCGTATCCGAAGCCGGGACCACGTTGTTGGAGAAAATCGGCGGAGCACGCCCCGCTACGCTCCTTGCCCAAAAGTCGGATCCGGTGACTCTTTCCGATGCCGGATCAGTGATTATCCCACACAGCCGACCACATACCTCCAACGGACCATCCGTTTCTTCATCATCATCATCAGCGATAGGGACACTTGGTGTGCCCTCATCGTTCGACCGCCTTAGTTCTCCCAGCACGGGTGCGCTCGGAAACGCTCTCACGGTCTGCCGCCTTGGCGCCTGGTGCTGAACCAGTAGCCTCGAGTGCTGAAGAAGGAATCGGGCCTCTCAGCGAGTGACAGAACCTCAAAGATCACTGGCGTCGTGTTGGGATCTCAATTCGTGGGAAAGTCGCCACCATGACCGGGGTAGCGTCGTCCTTGCTCAACACAGGCTACTGCCCTAGATACCACCCGATACCATAGCGTTCCAAGAAGCTGGTCACCATCGTGAGTGAGTTTGCATAAATCATCACACCGACGAGGATCAGCATGACCCCGCTCACCGTCGAGACTCCCCATAGATAGGCTCGTACTTCTTTGAAGTACGCCAGGAATCTATCCACACCCAATGCGGTAAGGAACAACGGTAGGCCCAACCCAAGCGAGTAACATGTCAGCAAGACAATGCCGTTGAGAAGCGAGTCGGTCGTACTGGCATACAGAAGAATAGATCCCAGCACCGGTCCGACACAGGGTGTCCACCCTGCGGCAAAAGCTACTCCGATCAAGAACGATCCCAGGTATCCGGCCGGCCTGTTGCGAAACTGATAGCGATGCTCCATCTTGAGAAACGTCAGATTCAAAATTCCGAGCAGATACAGGCCGAACACGATGATCAGCACCCCCCCGATACGGCGAATGAGGTCCTGATGGGTGATCAAAATCTGGCCCAGAAAGCTCGCCGATGCCCCGAAGGCGATGAAGACCGATGAAAACCCGGCGATGAACAGCAGGGAGTTCATCACGATCGCCTTCTTGAATTTCATCCGCTCAGACGCATCGGTAAGCTGCTCGACCGAGAGTCCGGTAATATACGAGATATAGCTCGGGACCAACGGCAGGACACAGGGAGACACAAATGAGAGCAGCCCTGCGGAGAAGGCGGCAATGAGAGAAATCTGCGGGATCGATTGTGTCATCGTTACGACTTCATCAGGGCCTGAACCAATTCACGGGCCTCTGGGGAGGCCCAGTCGCGAGCACCGAAGATCTTTTGTCGCACAACTCCTTGGCGATCAACCATAAAGGTAATCGGCAGCGTGCGAGCTCCATACACCAACCCAGTTTGATACTCCGAGTCATGGAGAATGGGAAACGTAAAGCCCATTTGCTTCTGGAATGGCCGTGTCACGGCCGCACCTTGAGAATCCGTTGACACGGCGAGAATCTCGAATTCTCGTCGTGGGAATGTTTGATACAGCTGTTCCATGGCCGGCATCTCGACACGGCAGGGCCCACACCAGGTTGCCCAAAAATTCAAGAGAACCACTTTGCCTTTCAGCTGGGACAGGCTCTTCATGTTGCCGTGGAGGTCACGTAGCATGAAATTCGGCGCTTCGTCCCCCACTTGAACTACCCCCCGCTCAAAACTGGGTCGCTTTCCAGCTTGAGAAGACTCCGTCTCAGAAAATGGCACCAAGACAATCCCACAGGCTACTGCAAGGGCCAAGAATGATGTTGCCAGATCATGTCGCAGCATAATAATTTCAATACAATTCGGCGGGATATCCGGCTTTACGACCTCAATATGTTAGAGCCACGAGGCGTGACTTCCCACTCGGTACCAAAACAATTTCGTATCAACTCAGCCATGTTACAAGCCCGGAAAAACCTGAGTCAAGCAAACGCTGAGTGACACACTTTCATGTCCCTACCAACGAAGTGATGGACAAAACCGATCGACATCTCTAGAATTGCCAAGGTTTGTGCGTGACTTGTCACTCGGCACCACATCCTCAGATTTGCCATCGACAAATAAACCACACTGGCTATCCATAACCTGAACCCACGAGGGCATATGCGAAACAATTACCTGTTCACTTCAGAATCGGTCACTGAGGGCCATCCGGATAAAATCGCGGACCAAATTTCTGATGGCATCTTGGACGCCATCATTGCTCAGGACAAATATTCCCGCGTTGCCTGCGAAACCATCCTGACCACCGGCATCGCGCTGGTCGCGGGTGAAATTTCCACAAAGGCGTATGTTGAGATCCCTGATATTATCCGCGAAGTCATTAAGGATGTCGGATATTGTGATGCCTCGTGGGGATTCGACTATCATACCTGCTCAGTTCTGACCGCCATCCACCAACAATCCGGTGATATCGCGATGGGCGTGGATTCCGGGGGGGCCGGTGATCAAGGCTTGATGTTCGGATATGCCACGAATGAAACAGACGAGCTCATGCCGATGCCGATCGTGTTGGCTCACCGGCTGACGAAGCGCCTGGCCGAGGTGCGCAAGAAAAATATTCTCAAGTGGGTACGGCCGGACGGCAAGTCTCAAGTGACGGTCGAATACAAGAACGGCAAGCCCGTGCGGATCGATACCATCGTCGTCTCCACGCAGCACAGTCCTGATGTGACCACGAAGCAGATCGAACGCGAACTCATGGAAAAGGTGATCAAGCCCGTGATGCCGAAGGGGCTCTATGACCCAACCAGCGTGAAGCATCATATCAATCCAACCGGCCGCTTCGTGGTGGGTGGCCCGATGGGTGATACCGGCCTCACCGGCCGGAAAATCATCGTCGACACCTACGGCGGACATGGCAGTCATGGCGGGGGAGCGTTCTCCGGCAAGGACCCCACGAAGGTGGACCGCTCTGCGTCCTACATGGCTCGTTACATCGCCAAGAATCTCGTCGCCGCCAAATTAGCCGATAAGTGTGAAGTACAGTTAGCGTACGCCATCGGAGTGGCCGATCCGGTATCCGTCCTGGTCGATACCAAGAACACCGAAAAGGTTTCAGTCGATATTCTCGACAAGCTCGTGCGCAAGCATTTTCCCCTGACCCCTCGGGGCATTATCGATCATCTCAAGCTCCGGCGACCGATCTTCCGAAAGACTGCCGCGTACGGGCATTTTGGACGAAGCGAACCAGAGTTTACGTGGGAAAAAATCGACAAGGCCAAAGCGCTGCGTAAGGACGCTGGGCTATAACCGGATCGCTCCCAAGCGCATCGGCAAGGGGGACGGGTGCTCTACCCGCCCCCCTTTTCATGATGGCGATTCGCACTCACCAAGAAGGAGGATTTTTGTGGATTACGATGTCAGAGATATCAAGCTCGCAGACCAAGGTAAATTAAAGATCGAATGGGCTGAAGCCACCATGCCCGTGTTGCGGTTGATTCGTAAACGATTCAAGCGCGAGCAACCACTGAAAGGTGTGCGAGTCACAGCCTGCCTACACGTGACCACAGAAACCGCGAATCTTGCGATTACACTCAAGGCCGGCGGAGCGGATGTGCGTCTGTGCGCGTCGAACCCACTCAGCACTCAGGACGATGTGGCCGCTGCCCTGGTTCAACACGAAGGTGTTCCGACGTTTGCCATCAAAGGTGAAGACAATCCCACCTACTATCGGCATATCGAATCGGCCATCGCCCATCGGCCGCACGTCACCATGGATGACGGCGCCGACGTAGTGTCGCACCTCCATTCCAAACGCAAAGAGCTGCTGAAAAACGTGATCGGCGGAACCGAAGAAACCACCACTGGTGTCATCCGGCTGCGCAGCATGGCGGAAAAGAAAGTCCTTAAGTTCCCGGTCATCTCCGTCAACGACGCGGATACAAAGCATATGTTCGATAATAGGTACGGCACCGGACAATCCACCATGGACGGCATTGTGCGCGCCACCAACCGCTTGATCTGCGGCTCCGTCGTCGTCGTCGTGGGCTATGGCTGGTGCGGACGCGGTATCGCGATGCGTGCCAAGGGCATGGGAGCGGATGTCATCGTGACCGAAGTGGATCCGTTGAAAGGTCTCGAAGCCCTCATGGACGGGTTCCGCGTCATGCCGATGGAACTCGCTGCCCCGGTCGGCGATTTCTTCGTGACCGTGACCGGTAACATTCACGTGATCCGCGGCGAACATTTCGCCGCCATGAAGGACGGCGCCATCGTGTGCAACAGTGGGCACTTCAACGTGGAGTTGGATATTCCGGCCTTGGAAAAGATGGCGAGCAAACGCCGGGTGGTGCGTACCGGCGTCGAACAGTTTACGCTCAAGAAAAGCGGTCACCGGGTCAGCTTGCTCGGCGAAGGTCGGCTGGTGAACCTCGCCACCGCAGAGGGACACCCCTCCAGCGTCATGGATATGAGTTTTGCCAACCAAGCACTGGGCGCAGAATACCTCGTAAAAAACTACAAGATGCTGGAGAAGAAGGTCTATCCGGTGCCGGCGGTGATCGACAAGGAAATTGCTCGGCTGAAGCTGGCCGGGATGGGGGTGGCCATTGACCAGCTGACAAAGGAACAGAAGAAGTATCTGGCATCCTGGGAAATGGGGACATAGGGAGCAAGGCGCGGTGCGGGTACTCTCAGTGCTCGCTCACCGCGCATGCAAGATCGATCATACTATAAATAACGGGCGATGCTCGGTGAATGCGCGCAGTTGAGAGCACCCGCATCACACCTGCAAGGGAAGAGAAATAGAAAAGGCCGCCTCAATTGAGGCGGCCTTTTTGTTTTGATCCTGCTTCCGCTTCCCCGTTAGGCAACGGCATGGCAGACCCGGAATCGAGCTTGTCGCGACAGACATCGATTGCAATCTCTTCCAGGAGTGGTAGAGTGAGGCCAGGAGGCCCCTGTGGATTCAGGCACGTCTCAGCCGCTGTCGCT
>CABVRS010000115.1 GCA_902500745.1 uncultured Nitrospira sp. | reverse complement strand
ATCGATGAAGCTGGGCGTGGCCCCTTAGCCGGTCCCGTGGTCGCTGCAGCCGTCATCTTGCCGGCCCGATGTCGACTGTTGGGGATCGATGATTCGAAACAACTGCCTGCCAACGACCGAGAGCTTGTCTATACTGCGATTCTTGAGCATGCTGTGGGGGTTGGAATCGGATCGGCGGATGTCGCTGAGATCGACCGGCTCAATATCCTCGAGGCGACTCGGCTAGCGATGCGCCGAGCCATCGATCAACTGGCGCCTCCTCCAGATTATATCCTGATCGATGCTGTGGTGCTTCCTGGGGTCAACGTGCCTACACGGCCGATCATCAAAGGCGATTCCCTATCCGTATCGATTGCGGCGGCTTCCATCATTGCCAAAGTCACGAGAGATCGCCTGATGGCGAGGTATCACGAGATATTCCCTGAATATGGTTTTCTGTCCCACAAGGGGTATGGCACAGCCGAACACCTAGAACGGCTTGCTCGCCATGGGCCCTGTTCCATTCATCGACGTACCTTTGCCCCGGTGCAGGAAGTGATGAGCGTGGCGAAGATGGCGTATGTTCCACCAGAGAGCCAGAGGCTCGTCGACCTGTAGGCGCATGACCGTTCCGGACCAGCGTCATGAGTTCGGTCAAGCCAGTGAAAACTGGGCGGAGCAGTTTCTGCGTGCCAAGGGTTATCGAATTCTTGATCGCAACGTACGGACTTCCATCGGAGAATTAGATCTCGTCGCGGAAGACCGAGGGGTCGTGGTCTTTGTTGAAGTCAAAGGTCGGGCCACCAACGCGTTTGGCGGCGCGTTACTGGCGGTGAACCATCGGAAGCGGGCCAAGCTGATAAAATTAGCGGGGCAGTATTTGGCTCAACGACACTGGTCCGACAAGGTCTGTCGATTTGATGTCGTGTTGGTCCACGGGCGACCTTCCGCGCAGGGACGGATCGAGCACTTCCCAAACGCGTTCGACGTGACTGAACAGTGACGATTCATACTCTTCGTCAAGGGAATTGTGTGGACGCAATTATTCAATTAATCCATGTGTCAAAATGGTACGACCGGCGAGCAGCGCTCTCCGACGTCACGATCGAGATTGAGAAGGGGGATTTTGTCCTGCTCATGGGGCCAAGCGGAGCGGGAAAGTCCACGTTGTTGCGGATGCTGATTGGTGAGGAGCAACCCGATGAGGGGCAGGTATTCGTTCATGGCAGAAACGTGACTAAGCTCAAACAATCAGAGATTCCGTATCTCCGACGGAAGATCGGATCGGTCTTCCAAGATTTTCGTCTTTTATCGAAAAAGTCCGTATTCGACAATGTGGCGCTCCCGTTGGTCGTTCAAGGTGTGTCTGAGAAGGACATCCGGCGTAAGGTGACGGAGGCGTTGCGCGCCGTGGGCGTCGATCATAAGAAAGATCAATCGCCGAACAGTCTCTCGGCGGGCGAACAACAGCGTGTGTGTATCGCGCGCGCGATCGTCAATGGACCGGTCGTACTTCTCGCGGATGAACCAACTGGGAACCTCGATCCCGAGCGCACCGGGGAAATCATTGAGCTGTTCAAGCTGATCAATGCTCGTGGGACGACCGTCATTGTTGCCACGCACGACCCTCATGTGATGAAACAGATTAATCGGCGAGCGGTGACCTTGATTCAAGGGGTCTTGATGCCGGAAGGACGAGTCGCGGAGCGAGTCGAAGGATGAGACGGTTGCTGTATATCGTTCGTGAAGCCTGGGCCAATATGCGGACCAATCGCACGACGACGATCGTGGCCGTCTTGACCACGGCCTTTACGTTAGCTTGCGTGGGAATTTTTCTCCTTCTCTACGTGAACTTGCGAAATGCGGCCGGATGGCTTCAGGAAGACGTCAAGATTATGGTCTATTTGGAAGACGCGGTTCGTCCTGAGCGGAGACAAGCGCTTGAGCAGGAACTGAAGTCGGATCGCATGGTATTCGGCGTGCTGTTTGTGTCGAAAGAGCAGGCCCTCGGAGAGTTTCGCGCACAATTCCCTGCGGACTCTCACTTGCTCGAGGGGCTCGGAGAGAACCCGTTACCGGCGTCATTCGTCGTGACACTGGCCCCGAACTATCGCTCTCCGCAGTCGATGAAAGGCTGGGCTGAACGGGTGCAGATGATGGAAGGTGTCGCCAAGGTCGACTATAATCAAGAATGGATCAATGTGCTGGCTGAGCTGATCGGCTACATTGAGCTGATTGCAATTGGGGTCGGGATGCTGCTCTCGGCTGCCTCGGTGACGATCATCGGGAACACGACACGACTCGCACTGCTGACCAGACGGGAGGAGATTGAGATTCTTCGTTCCGTCGGGGCGACGCGCACCTTCATCCGCACTCCCTATTTTCTCGAGGGGGCCGTGCTGGGCGCCTTCGGTAGTGCATTGTCTTTGGGGATTCTGAAGATTGGCTTTGAACTGTTTCGTCAGCAGATGCAATTGGCCAGCCGTTTCAGCGGGATTGAGAGCCTGCTCTCATTTTTTCCGCTCCCTCTTTGTATGGCTCTTGTGATGGTTGGCATGGGGTTGGGTCTCGCAGGAAGTGTGGTCTCATTGCTTCGAGTCGGAGAGGGACGCACATGAACGTCTCCTTCACGATCCTGCTCTGTTGTACGACGCTCGGTGGAGCGGTGTCAGTTGTGGCAGCGGCGGATGATCCTATTGCAGATAAGATCGAACGGCAGCGAAAGACCCTCGAGGTGTTGAAGGACAGGATACAAGAAAAACGGAAGCGAGCCGATGAAGCGGAGAAAAAATGGGAATCGGTTCTCCAAGGCATCCAATCGCTGGATGAACGACTGATTCGACATCGACAAGATCATCGCGACATCAATCAGAAACTTCGGCAAAAAGATGCAGAAATAGAGGAGATTACAAAACAGCTTGTGGCGATGCGAGCCGGTGTTCAGGCTCGACGCGAGGCGATTCTCTCTCGGCTTCGGGTGCAATATATGGAAGGGCGGTTCGGATATGTGAAGGCGCTCCTGACCTCCGACTCATACGGAGATCTTCAACGCCGCGCGCAATATCTGTCCACAGTCTCACAAAAGGACTACGATTTACTCGAGACGTTTCGGACCGATATGGTCCGTATGGAGGAAGCCGAGCAGCAGCGCGCGGAGGCCAGAACCGGAATGGTTGCCATCAAGCAAAATATTGAAAAAAAACTCGCCGACATTCGAGCCATTCAAAAAGAGAAGAAAGGCTATCTTGCGAAGATCAGGCATGAGAAAGATTCCTATCATCGCGCCGTGAAAGAGCTGGAACGGTCCGCCTCACGGCTGGATGGTATCTTGAATGAATTAGAAACACGCCGACGTGCGCTAGCCATGCGCCCACCGACGACTTCGTCGCCGACGGTACCGGTGCCGGTGCCTCGTGTCGCGAGCAGGGGAATGCTGCCTTGGCCGGTCGAGGGAAAGGTCGTCTCATTCTTCGGACGCCAGAAGCATCCGACGTTCGATACCTATGTTCAGCGGAAAGGGATCGAAATCCGTGCGACAGAGGGAAGCCTCATTCATGCGGTCATGCCGGGGAGCGTGGTCTACGCAGACTGGTTGAAAGGGTACGGACTCGTTATAATCCTAGATCATGCCAACGGCTTCTTTTCACTCTATGCACACGCCTCCAAGATTCTGGCCAGTGTGGGTGAACAAGTCGTCGAAGGACAAGCCATCGGAGAGACCGGGGATACGGGCATGATTGGAGAAAATACATTATACTTTGAGTTGCGGGAAGGGGCTGAACCGGTGGATCCGCTCCATTGGTTGGCGAAACGATAGGTCTCAGCTCGTCAGGGTTGGTGGCCAGATGCTCAGGTAACGCAGGAAAGAAGGGATGTGACAATGATGGAACAGCAGCCGCGGCGGAAGTCTTGGGTGATTGGACCGATGATCGCACTCGCCCTGCTCTGTGGAGTCGTCATTGGAAAAGGATGGGAGCCCACCGGACATGCGAGTGAGACCTACGAGGAGCTCAAGACATTTTCCGAGGTCCTGAATCAAGTTCAAAAACATTATGTCGAAGAGACGAAGCCGAAAGACCTCATCCAAGGCGCCATTCGTGGCATGCTGGGGACGCTTGATCCACACTCGGCCTACATGACGCCTGAAATGTACAAAGAGATGCAGGTGGAGACGAGAGGAGAATTCGGAGGAGTCGGCATTCAAATCGGCGTCAAGGATAACCGGTTGTCGGTCATCGCGCCGATTGAAGGCACGCCGGCCTATCGGGCCGGGATTAAGGCCGGCGATTTCATCACCAAGGTGAATGAAGACTCGACGAAGGACCTGAGCTTGATGGATGCCGTCACAAAGATGCGAGGGCCGAAGGGCAGTAAAGTCAACTTGACCATTCAACGGGATGGCACACCGGAGCCGTTGGTATTCACGCTTCTTCGGGATACCATCAAGATTGAAAGTGTGAAGTCGAAGATGATCGACAATCTCGGCTATGTTCGGTTGACGCAGTTCCAAGAAGCGACCGGACGAGATCTCTCCAAAGCGATCAAACAGTTTCGCGATCAGAAAGTACAAGGCACGATTCTGGATCTCCGGAATAATCCCGGCGGGTTATTGACGGCGGCCGTCGATGTCTCCGAGCAATTTCTTCCCAGCGGCAAGTTGGTGGTCTACACCAAAAGCCGGGAAGGGAAAAAGGACGAATGGTTCGCCAAGTCGAAAGACCAGCTGGAAGATCTTCCGGTGATCGTCCTGGTCAACGAAGGATCGGCAAGTGCGTCAGAGATCGTGGCTGGGGCGCTACAAGATTGGGGGCGGGCTGTCGTGGTCGGGACTACATCGTTCGGAAAAGGATCGGTGCAGACAATCTTAGCGTTGGGTGACGGCTCAGGTCTTCGCCTCACGACCGCCAAGTACTATACGCCGAAAGGTCGGTCGATTCAGTCGACGGGGATTACCCCAGATATCATGGTCAAGCTCCCCAATGCCTCCCCGGCCAAAGCGCCTGATGGAAAACCGAATGAGAAGGAGGGAGAGGGGAAGACAGTGAAACCACCGGTCGGCAAGGATGCCTCGCCGCACGATGGAAAGTCTCCGGACGAGACGAGTCCGAAAAATGGAACGCCTCCTCCGGCCTTGCCTGAAGTGAGCGGAGAGCTTTCACTTGAACAGGATATCCAGCTGCAGAAGGCGGTGGAGTTGTTGAAGAGCTGGAAGATTTTCAAGGAGCTGAAGGTGTCCTAAGCAGTGGGATTCTGCATTCGTTGCCGGAGGGCCTGCAATAGCTGCTCTTCCGATCCTGAGAAGTTCGGCAACGTGCGAATCAGGTGCGATCGGATGAGTTGCTCGAGATCGGGAAGCGTTCGTATCCCGAGTCGGAAGTAGAGATAGGTCACGAGTGAATCGGAGAGCCCCGGAAGCGTTACCCAGTTCTGTACTTCCGGGGGAAGCGGGGTTTTAAGTTCTTCATAAGCTCGGATGGTTCCTGTCGTAAGAAACTCTTCGATCTTTTTTGCGAGATCGGTTCCAATCCCGTCAATCTCTTCAAGCCCTTGGCGGTCAGCCACGGTCGATACATCTTCTTCGATGGCCAGCAGAGCATCCGCAGCCCGTCGATAGGCCCGCACGCGATAGGGGTTGGCCCGTTGGGATGACAAGAGGTCGGCCATCGATCGGAAGATCGTGGCGAGTTGTAGGTTATTCTGTTTCATCGAATGTCTAATGTCTATTGTGCGGCCAGTGCAAGCTGTCAGGCAAGAGCTACTTTATTGACAAGCTGAATTCCGGTCTCATAGGATGATTGGTAATGAGCAGTGCAATCCAAATACAGGTGAACGGAGAAGTTCGGGCGTGGCGCAGCGGTACAACAGTCGCCGATCTGCTGCAGGACCTCGATATCAAGACCGAGCGTGTGGCGGTCGAGTTGAATCTTGAAATTCTGGACCGTGCAACGTTTGATCATCGGTTGCTCAAAGATGGGGATCGGCTCGAAATTCTCGGCTTTATCGGTGGCGGATCATTCTAAGAGGGCATCATGGCGGACGATCGATTGATTATCGCAGGGCGAGAGTTCAAGTCCCGACTCTGGGTTGGAACGGGCAAATATAAAGATTTCGTTGAGACTCAAAAAGCGATTGAGCTCTCTGGCGCCGATGTGGTGACGGTCGCGGTGCGTCGGGTGAATATCACCGATCGGTCGAAAGAGAACCTGCTCGATTACATCGATCCAAAAAAATATACGATCTTGCCGAACACAGCTGGATGCTACAGCGTGGAAGATGCCGTTCGCTATTCACGCTTGGCCCGCGCGGCCGGCGTCTCGGATCTGGTGAAGTTAGAGGTGCTGGGTGACGAGCGGACGTTGTTTCCGGATACGGCGGGGTTGATCGAAGCGGCGAAGATTCTCGTCAAAGAAGGCTTTATCGTATTGCCCTATACGAATGACGATCCGATCGTCGCGCAGAAACTCGTCGATGTTGGATGTCCTGCCGTCATGCCGTTGGCTGCGCCGATCGGATCGGGACTTGGGATCCGCAATCCCTATAATTTAAAAATCATTATGGAAATGATCAAAGTGCCGATCATTGTGGATGCCGGTGTGGGGACCGCGTCCGACGCGGCATTTGCGATGGAATTAGGGGCAGATGCGGTACTCATGAATACGGCTATTGCCGGGGCGCAGGATCCGCTCGCCATGGCGGAAGCGATGAAGTTCGCCGTTCACGCTGGTCGGCTCGCCTATAAAGCTGGCCGTATTCCGAGAAAGCTCTATGCCACAGCCAGCAGTCCGATTGAGGGGATGCTCTAACAAT